>JALUAR010000057.1:11639-16647 GCA_027050975.1 Thermodesulfovibrio sp. | reverse complement strand
GTTGGCAGATCTGTTATTGGCTCTGTACTGCCGTTTGATCCTTGCAGTCTTTGCCCGTCTTTTCTGTGCCTCTCTCTGTTTTCTTCTCTTTTTTACAGAGGGCTTTTCGTAGAATCTCCTCTTTTTAAGTTCCCTGAAAAGGCCTTCCCTCTCAGCCTTCCTTTTCAGTAGCCTGATTGCGCCGTCAATATTGTTTCCATTAACCTTGATCTCCAAAATAACTCATTCCTTTCATAAGATTTTTTCAGAGCCCTGCGGTACCCTGATTATGTAAAAATAAAAAGGCCGCAAATCAGAAGTTTTTGCGGCCTTTACCAACAAAAACTTACGATGTAAATATATTATTACACAGGAAGGGACAAAAAAGCAAATGTTAAAACTCTGATTTAGATGTTAATAACCAATACCGCCTATCATAAACAAAATTTCCGATGGCTATATAACTGATAGGATAAATGATAGTTTGCCGCAAGCAGGCATGGTTTGTGCATTGTATCTAAAGGATTTATTAAAGGATTTCAATCAGGTTGACGAAGATATACCAGTGAGGTTGTTCTTTAACTTGGAATTCCCTGTGGCTTGTTACAGGGGTACCTTATAGTACCTTCCCCCTGAAGGCGGAGGTTATGTGGGAGGGAAAGACGAAGATGGGAGGGGAGAGTATTGGATACCCTGCAGCTTGCTGCAGGGAGATCCTTTAGGGTATTAAAAATGAGAGGGATGGTGTCCTATGGCTAAAATAATCGAAAAGAGACTCATCAGGTTGCCTGATGTCTTTTATTTTAAAGTACAGGCTCCCAGGCTATCTGCCAGGGCAAGACCCGGACAGTTCGTGGTGATAAGGCTTCATGAAAAAGGCGAGCGGATTCCCCTTTCCCTTGCTGATATCAATCCTGAAGAGGGAACCATAAGCCTTATTGTTATGGCTGTGGGGAAGACAACCTATGAGATGTCTCTTCTGAAGGAGGGAGATGAAATCCTTGACCTCTGCGGCCCCCTTGGAAAACCAACTGAGATAGAAAAGGTGGGCCGTGTAGTGCTTGTGGGTGGTGGTTTTGGAGTGGCACCTCTTTATCCAATAGGAAGGGAGTTTAAGGCTGCTGGAAATGAGGTGATAACCATTCTGGGGGCAAGAAGCGCGGATCTTGTTATATATGAAAGGGAGATGAATCTTGTATCGGACAGGGTTATTATCACCACAAATGATGGAAGCAGGGGGGTGAAGGGACTGGTTACGGATGCCCTTCAGGGGCTTTTAAGCTCCGAGGCAGCGGAGCTTGTTATGGCAGTTGGCCCTGGTGTAATGATGAAGGCTGTGGCTGAGACTACCAGGGCTTATGGTGTCAAAACAGTGGTGAGCCTGAATCCCCTAATGATTGATGGCACCGGCATGTGCGGAGGCTGTAGAGTCCTTGTAGGTGGCAAGACAAAATTTGCCTGCATTGATGGCCCGGAGTTTGATGGTCACCAGGTGAATTGGGACTCTCTTCTTTGCAGACAGAGGATGTATGTCCATGAGGAGCGTCTTGCCTTTGAGGAGTGGAAAAAGCGGCATGCCCACATGTTTGTACAGGAGGATTGAAAACAATGGATAAACACAGATCAGAAAGAATCATGCCGGAAAGGACACCCATCCCCGAGCAGGATCCTCTGGTCAGACGAAGAAACTTTGAGGAGGTCTCCCTTGGGTATAATCCGGAACAGGCAGTAAGAGAGGCACAGAGGTGCCTTCAGTGTAAAAAGCCACTCTGTATTGATGGCTGTCCCGTGCATGTTCCTATTCCGAAGTTTATAGCCCTGATTAAGGAGGGGAATTTTCAGCAGGCATTGTCTGAGATAAAGAGAGTGAATCTCCTGCCAGGGGTATGCGGAAGAGTTTGCCCGCAGGAGAGACAGTGTGAGGGGCGTTGCACCCTGGGCAAGAGACATCAGCCTGTGGCTATAGGAGCCCTTGAAAGGTTTGCTGCCGACTGGGATATGAAACACGGAGTCAATGGTTCGGTTAAGCAGCTATCTGCTACCGGAAAAAGGGTGGCGATAATAGGCAGTGGGCCATCGGGACTTACCTGTGCCTATGACCTTGCAATGTTAGGGCACAGTGTGGTTATTTTTGAAGCCCTTCACGAGCCCGGAGGTGTTCTTGTTTATGGCATTCCGGAGTTCCGCCTGCCAAAGAGCATTGTACAACAGGAGATTGACACCCTCAGGGAGATGGGAGTGGAGATCATAACAAATGCAGTGGTTGGCAAGCTTATTACCATGGAGGAGATACTCAGGGAGTTTGATGCATGCTTTATTGGTACGGGCGCAGGCTTTCCCAGGTTTATGGGCATTGAGGGTGAGGAACTCTGCGGTGTTTACTCGGCAAATGAGTTTCTCACAAGAGCAAACCTCATGAGGGCCTACAACTTTCCCGAGTATGACACACCTATAAAAGTAGGAGATCGTGTGGCTGTTGTTGGAGGCGGTAATGTGGCCATGGATGCTGTAAGGACCGCTCTTCGGCTTGGGGCTGAAGAGGCAATGATCATATACAGACGTTCAATGTCGGAGCTTCCGGCACGAGTGGAAGAGGTTCGTCATGCCCGCGAGGAGGGTGTCAGATTTGAACTTTGCACAAACCCTGTGAGGATAATCGGTGAGGACGGATGGGTTGCCGGAATAGAATGTGTCAGAATGAATCTCTGCGGTATTGATGAGACAGGCCGGAAGAGGCCAGAGCCCATACCCGGGTCTGAGTTTGTCATAGAAGTGGATATTGTCATAATGGCTATCGGTACAGGTGCCAACCCGGTGCTGACAGAGAATACAGAGGAACTCAGGCTGAACAGTAGAGGCTATATAATAGCTGATGAGGAAACAGGCCGTACCAGCATAGAGGGTGTCTTTGCAGGAGGCGATATTGTGACAGGCTCTGCCACTGTTATCTCTGCCATGGGTACTGGTAGAAAGGCTGCAAAGGCAATTCACGAGTACCTCCAGTCAAAGAAGAGAAGGCCCAGCATATCTGCCCCCGCATAACTGAAGAATTAACCACGTTTAAATAAATTTATAATAATTTTTTATTTTACCTCTCCTTTTATGTTATGATAAACTGTTTATTCAAATCTCAGAATGTGAAAATTTGTTACAATTCTGGCATTATTTTCGTGTAATAAAGTAAAATTTAAGACTACATTAAAAATAAAAAATTATAAAAAGAGAGGTGCATTATGCTGATTATTGGTGAGAAGTTAAGTATAATCGCAAAGCGTGTCAGAGAGGCCATGATGAAGAAGGACAAAGGCCCTATCCAGGAGATTGCTCGTGCCCAGTATGAGGCTGGTGCTGGCATGATTGATGCTAACATTGGACCTGCTGAGGATGGTGGAGAGGAGTTAATGGAGTGGATGGTTACAACCATCCAGGAGGCGGTTCCTCTTCCTGTATGTCTGGACACCACTAATTATGCTGCTATTGAGGCAGGGCTGAAGGTTCACAACAATGACTACGGCACACCAATGATTAATTCCACCTCCAATGATCCGGAAAGATTCCCCATGCTCGAACTGGCTGCAAAGTATAACTGTCTGATTATCGGTCTGACTGTTGGTAAGGGCGGACTGCCTGCTGATGAGGAGGAAAGGGCGGCTATTGCTGCGGAGATAATGGCAAGGGCCATGGAGTATGGGGTACCTCTTGAGAATCTCTATCTTGATCCCCTTGTCCTGCAGATAGCCACCACACAGGATCAGGCGCTTAAGGTTATCAGGACAATAAAGATGTTCCAGGATCTCAATGATCCCCCTATGAAAACGGTTGTCGGTCTTAGTAATATATCAAACGGATGTCCGAAGGAGCTAAGGCCGATACTGAATAAATACTATCTGGCCCTGCTGATGTACGAGGGCCTTACAGCAGCAATTGCTGATCCCAAAGAGGTAATAGAAACGGTAAAGACCATAGATGTTATCATGGGTAAAACACTCTATGCCCATTCCTATCTGGAGATGTAACTATTTAATACGGAAGAACAATATTGACTAAATTTTAAGGAGGATAAAGAGATGGCATTTGTGGCACCAAAAGAGACATTTGCAGGAAAGGTATTTCCTGTAACAATCGGGACAGAGAATGAGCAGACCTTTGGCGGAGAAAATACCCTTCCTTTTCATGCCTTCGAAGGAGAGGTTCCCAACAGGCCCCTTATTGCCTATGAGATACAGGACGTGCCCCCTGAGGATTGGCCAGAGACAGTAAGGAAGGTTTATGATGCTGTTGGAGATGATCCAGTGAAGTGGGCGAAGTTCTGTCAGGATGAGCTCAAGGCAAAGGCCATAGCCCTCAGGCTTATCGGTACCCATCCTGACAATAAGGATCTCTCTGCAGATGATGCAGCCAAGACTGTCTCGGATGTCCTTGGTGCGGTCAATGTGCCATTGATCATACTGGGTAGTAACCATGTTGAAAAGGACTCTGAGGTACTTGTAAAGGTTGCCGAGGTGGCAAAGGGCAAGAACTGTGTTATCGGCAAGGCCCAGGAGGCCAATTACAAGACCATTGCTGCTGCTGCAATGGCAAACGGTCACAAGCTGATAGCGATGAGTGAGCTTGATATAAACCTTTCGAAGCAGCTGAATATCCTTATTACCCAGATGGGCTTTGAGAAAGAAAGGCTCATAACCGACCCGATGTGTTCCGCCCTTGGTTACGGACTTGAGTATACATACTCTGTTATGGAAAGAATCAGGCTTGCAGCCCTTGCCCAGAACGACCCCGTGATGCAGCCTCCTATGATGGCTGATGTGGGTATGTATGTATGGAAGATAAAGGAGACCCAGGCGTCTGAGGAGACACTGCCTGAGTGGGGTGGCCTTGAGGAGAGGGCAATCATGTGGGAGGCAATGACCGCATCAAGCCTTATGCTTTCAGGTGCTGAGTTCCTGGTAATGCGCCATCCCAAGGCGGTTGAACTGGTTGAGCGTTTCGTGGATGAGTTGATGGGTTAATAAATTTTATTTAGGAGGAT
>JALUAR010000057.1:0-11629 GCA_027050975.1 Thermodesulfovibrio sp. | reverse complement strand
GGATAGAGAAATGGCATTGACAGGTGTTGAAATATTCAAGCTTTTGCCCAAGACAAACTGTAAAAAGTGTGGTTTTCCTACATGCCTTGCCTTTGCAATGAAACTGGCCCAGAGGCAGGCAAGTCTTGATGCATGCCCGGATGTCTCGGAGGAGGCAAAGAAGATCCTTGGTGAGGCATCGGCTCCGCCCATAAGGCCAATCACCTTTGGTACAGGGGATAAGGCTGTAAAGATGGGTGAGGAGACAGTGCTTTTCAGGCATGAGAAGAAGTTTGTCAACCCCACGGTCTTTGCCCTTGAGATAAAGGATACAGAGGCCGATGATGTGATAGAGGCAAAGATAAATGATGTTGTTACCTCGGAGATAAACAGGGTCGGACAGCTTCTCAGGGTGGACTCGATCTGTATTACCAATGAATCCGGAGATGCAGGAAAGTTTGCTGCCTTGGCTGAGAAGGTTGCCCAGAAGGCACCTGATGTGCCCGTGATTGTTGCCACAGAAAGCCCCGAGGCAGCGGAGGCAGCGATTAAGCCCTTTTCTGGAAAGAATGCCATACTTTACGGCGTAACCGATGCCAATGCAGACAAGATGGTTGAGATTGCCAAAGCAAACAAGGCGATAGTGGGGGCAAAGGCAGATGGTCTTGAGGCCCTTTCAGCTTTAACAGAGAAGATAAAATCCACAGGTGTTGAGGATATAGTTATGGACTCCGGAGCCAGAAAGGCATCGGAGCTGCTTGAGCACAACACCTACATAAGAAGAGCTGCACTGAAGAAGAGCTTCAAACCCCTTGGCTATCCCGTAATCAACTTTGTCCAGAGAGATGACTCCATGTTCGAGGCCCTGATAGCAGGTCTTGGTGTTACCAAGTATGCATCCATTGTTGTACTCAGTTCTGCAGAGAAGTGGAAGAATCTTGCCCTGTTTACCCTCAGGCAGAACATCTACACAGACCCGCAGGTGCCAATGCAGGTTGAGCAGAAGATATACAAGATCGGAGAGCCCACTCCGGATTCACCCCTTATCATTACAACCAACTTCTCCCTCACCTACTTTATTGTCTCCGGTGAGGTGGAGAATGCAAAGGTTCCTGCTTATCTTGCTGTTATGGACTGTGAGGGGCTCAGTGTTCTTACAGCATGGGCAGCCGGTAAGTTCACGGGCTCAAAGATTGCTAACTTTATCAAGGAAAGTGGAATAGAGAATGAGATAAATCACAGGGAACTCATTATTCCCGGTTATGTGGCAATCCTTAGCGGTGCAATTGAGGAGAAGCTTGAGGGTTGGAAGGTAACTGTTGGTCCGAGAGAGGCAAATGCACTGCCTGCATTCCTCCGCTCAAGGGCTGCATAATCGGAGTTTGGCTCAAGTATTAAACATTTAAATTGTTGTATTTGTTAAGTTGACTTTATAAAATAAAAAATATAAAAATTATATAAGAGTTTTGTCACCCCCTTTTCGGGGAGGTATCATGGAAGTTAACTGTTAATTAATAAACGAATCAACGAAACAGAGGAGGTTCAGGATGTCAAAGATTATTGCCTCGGCAGCTATTCGTGGGTCACATAAAGTGTTCAGACAGGCAGAGGAGTTGCTGCAGAAGGTTATAGCGGAGAAAGGGGAGGATTATCAGTTTGAGTTTCCTGACACGGCATTCTATCTCCCCATGATCTACGCCATAACCGGTTTTGAGGTGAAGACCCTGAAGGACATGAAAGAGGCCCTGAGCATGACTCGGGATATGTTGCACACTGAGCCCGAGGATAAGAACTGGAAACCATACCTGGGAGAGGCCCTTGACTCTGGCATGGCCACCCTTTTTGCAGAGGAGATATGGCTGGCTCTCAGGTACATTGAGGGGCTTGAGCCGGTTAAGGATCCGGAGACAGGGTATGTTTACAACGGTTTCATAACCGACACGATACAGCGTAACCTTGGTATCCAGTTAGTTGACGGAAGGATGCCGGGGTTTGCGGCAATTATCGGTGCTGCTCCTGACGATGACACTGCTGTGAAGATCGTCAGGGAGCTTCAGGAGAAGAACATTCTTGTTTTCCTTTCAGGTAAGGCGAGGGACAAGGAGGGTAATCTCACAAGTGTGACCCATCAGTTGCTAAGGAAGAATATAGAGCTTGGCTGGGATGTCTACGTTGTTCCCCTTGGCCCCGAGACAGAGCATACCCTTTATGCCCTTGACTGGGCAATCAGGGCATCCATGATATTCGGCGGACATAAGGGTGGTGACTATATAAACAACCTCAAATACACAAAGGACAGGGTGTTTGCCTTTGCCCTTGTTCTTGGCGAGCTTGACGATGTGAAGTGGGCAACCGGTGCAGGTGCCATAAATATGGGCTTCCCCGCAATTTGCGATACAGATGTGCCGGTGATTCATCCTACAGGTGTATGTACCTATGAGGAGGTTGAGAAGGAGCTCGACCATGACAAGATCGTGCAGCGTGCCATTGAGGTCAGAGGTCTGAAGGTCATAGTTGAAAAGCCACCAATTCCGATTGCTTACGGCTCGGCCTTTGAGGGTGAAAGGATACGTAAGGAGGATACCTTTATCGAGTTCGGTGGTACCCGCTCTCCAGCATTTGAGTGGGCAAGGATGAGGGAGCTTGACGAGATTGAGGATGGAAAGATAGAGATTGTCGGTACGAACTGGAAGGAGCGTTACGAACAGGGCGGAATAATGCCTCTGGGTATTCTGGTCGAGGTGGCCGGCAGAAAGATGCAGCAGGACTTCCTTCCCATTATCGAAAGAAGGCTTCACCACAACATAAACGAGGGTCAGGGAATCTGGCATATGGGCCAGAGGGATATTAACTGGATAAGGATAAGCCACGCCGCAAAACAGGCAGGCTTTACCCTGGAGGACATAGGAAAGATCCACCATGCAATGACTCACAAGAGGTTCAGCGCTATTGTGGACAAGGTTCAGGTTACCCTCTTTGTCGATGAAGAGGATGTTATAAAGTGGCGTGAGAAGGCTCGTGAGGAATGGAAGGCAAGGGATGAGCGTCTAGCCGCTCTTACTGATGAGACAGTGGATACCTTCTATAGCTGCCTGCTCTGCCAGTCCTTTGCGCCCAGCCATGTCTGTGTTATAACTCCGGAAAGGCTCGGGCTTTGTGGAGCCTACAACTGGCTTGACGGCAAGGCAGCCTATGAGATAGATCCCACAGGTGGTAACCAGCCTGTACCAAAGGGTGAGCTTCTTGATCCGCGATACGGCCGTTACTCCGGTGTGGATGAATATCTCAAGCAGGCATCAGGCGGTGCTGTTGAGACCCTGAATCTTTACACCATCATGGAAAACCCCATGACATCCTGTGGATGCTTCGAGTGTATTGTTGCAATCATACCGGAGGCAAACGGTGTTATGATTGTTCAGCGTGGACATACAGGAATGACGCCGATAGGTATGAAGTTCTCCACCCTGGCAGGTACAGTAGGTGGTGGTGTTCAGACCCCTGGATTTATGGGCATAGGTGTGAACTTTATTACAAGCAGAAAGTTCCTCTATGGTGACGGAGGCATAAAGAGAATAGTCTGGATGACCAAGGCGCTTAAGGAGAGGATTAAGGAGCAGTTCCAGAAGAGAGCAGAGGAGGAGGGCGTGCCTGATCTGCTTGATAAGATTGCTGATGAGACCGTATGTGAGGACTCAGAGAAGCTCCTTGAGTACCTTACCCAGGTCGGTCATCCGGCACTGGAGATGGATCCGATAATATAAAAATTTTTAAGATACAGGATTTAGTGGATAGCGTCTGGGTAAACGCAATAAACACGATAAACGCTATAATTGTATCTAACGCATAATTTGGAGGTTTAAGATGGCTGATAAGATATTAAAAAGTGCCAATGAGGCAGCAGAAAAGATAGTTGAATGGGCAGAGGAGCATCATTTTGAGACATGCTTTGACAGGGCTCAGAGATTAAAGCCCTGCCCTATCGGTGAAAGCGGTGCCTGTTGCAGGGTCTGCCACATGGGGCCATGCCGACTGGTGGGGCAGGATGCAGAGGAGAAGGCCCGTGGTATCTGCGGAGCCACATTGCCTACAGTGGCAGCAAGAAACCTGGTTCGTATGATTGCTGCAGGTACTGCTGCTCACAGTGACCATGCCCGCGACATGGCCTTTACACTCCTTGCTGTTGCAGAAGGAGAAACCAAGGATTTCGAGATTAAAGATGTCAAGAAGCTTTACCGCGTTGCAGGATATCTTGGTATTGACATAGAGGGTAAGTCCGTCAACACTGTTGCCCGCGAGGTGGCCCTCAAGTTTCTTGAGGACTTCGGCAGACAGAAGGGCAGGATCAACTACCTTAAAAGGGCTCCGAAAAAGACACAGGAGAGATGGGAGAAATGGGGTGTTGCTCCCAGGGGGATAGATCGTGAGGTTGTTGAGGCAATGCACAGGACCTCCATTGGTGTTGACCACGACCCGGACCATCTCCTTACCCACGGTCTCAGAACTGCTCTTGCTGATGGATGGGGTGGCTGTATGATCTCCACCGACATCAGCGACATACTCTTTGGCACACCGAAGCCTGTCAAGGCAGAGGCCAGCTTTGGCATATTCAAGGAGGACGAGGTAAACATCGTGGTTCACGGACATGAGCCCTCCCTGGCTGAGATGATTGTTGATGTGGTGAGCGAGCCCGAAATGATAGAGTATGCAAAAAGCAAAGGTGCAAAGGGAATCAACCTTGGCGGAATGTGCTGTACTGCAAATGAGGTTCTGATGAGGCACGGTATTCCCACAGCAGGTGGGTTCACAAACCAGGAACTGGGCATAATGACAGGTCTTGTTGATGTAATCACTGTTGATGTACAGTGCATCATGCCTGCCATTGCAGAGCTTAGCAAAAAGTTCCATACAAAGGTGATAACCACTTCGGAGAAGGCAAAAATGCCCGGTGCCATTCATATTGAGTATGATGAGCACAGGGCTAAAGAGATAGCAAGAGAGATTGTAAAACTTGCCATTGATAACTTCCCGAACCGCAAGACAGAGGGTAGCCATATTACGGATAAATTTCCGTTGATCTGTGGCTTCTCCCACGAATACATTGAATACATGCAGGGTGGACGGTTCAGGGGATCCTTCAGACCTCTGAATGATGCCATCATTGCCGGAAGAATCAGAGGTGTTGTAGGCCTTGCAGGGTGTGATAATCCAAGGGTGCCTTCAACAGGAATCCATAAATATCTTGCAACGGAACTGATAAAGAATGATGTCCTTGTTGTCTCCACTGGATGCGGTTCTGCTGCCTGTGGTACTGCTGGATACCTTACTCCTGAGATGGCCCTTGAACATGCCGGTCCAGGACTCAGAGAGGTATGTGAGGCCATAGGAATTCCACCTATACTGCATGTCGGTGCATGTGTTGACAACTCAAGGATTCTCACCATCCTGAGTGCCATGGCTGCTGAGGGCGGTCTGTCCGATGAGATCGGAGGTATGCCAGGAGTGGGTATTGCTCCAGAGTGGATGAGTGAGAAGGCGATTGCAATCGGTTGTTACTTTGCAGCCTCTGGAGTGCCGGTGATATTCGGCGGTGAGTCTCCGGTGGGTTCCAGCGAAGAGGTTACGAGAATAATGACTGAGGTCTGGTATGAGAGGTTCAAGGGAGCATTGCACTTCGAGCCAGATCCCGAAAAGATACTCGAGCTTACATACAAGTACATTGACAGTGCAAGAGAGGCCCTGAAGCTCAGGAAGTACGAGCCAGGCAGATTCGGCGTTGAAAGGAAACTGATGAGCATGGCCGACAGGCGTAAACTTGAGTCAGCAGCAAGGCCACATGAAGGGGTTAAATAGGAGCAAGACAGAAGTTAGTGGTGTAGGGGTGGATACTCACTCAGCACACCACTAACCAACTAACAAGTAACCAATTTACCACCTTTTGGAGGTTGTCATGGATATAGAAGGACTTGATATTGATAAGGAGATAGGGAAGGTTGGAAAGGTCATCTGTGAGCATGACAAGAAGAAGGGGCTGTTAATCCCTATTCTCCACAGGATACAGGAGGATTACGGATACCTTCCTGGAGAGGCACTTGAGAGGCTTTCAAAGAAGCTTGATCTTCCCCTTGCTGAGATTTACGCTGTTGCCAGTTTCTATCACCAGTTCCACTTCTCTCCAAGGGGCAAAAAGATAGTCAGGGTCTGCATGGGTACGGCTTGCCATGTGCGTGGTGCAGGGAAGGTGCTTGAGAAGCTCCAGGAGCGGTTTAAGATAGAAGTGGGTGAGACAACAGAAGACCTTACAATGACCCTTGAGACTGTCGGTTGTGTTGGCTGCTGCGGACTTGCTCCTGTAGTGACTGTGAATGATGATGTCGTGGGTGAACTTACTCAGAAGAAGATGGAAGGTCTGATAAAAATGATTGAAGAGGAGGGCGAGTGAGGAGCCTATGGGAAAACTGAAGAGCATAGAGGAGTTAAAGAATCTTAGACTTCTTCTTAAGGAAGAGACCTTTAAGGAGGATAAAGAGCGTGTAAGAGTCTGCACAGGTACAGCCTGTACAGCCACAGGTTCGTATAAGGTGATAGAGCGGATTGAGCAGAAGGCAAAGGAACGCGGACTTGATATAGAGGTTGTAAAAACAGGCTGTCAGGGTCTTTGTCAGAAGGGGCCCGTGATGAAGATTGAGCCCTTTGGATATTTTTATCAGAGGGTAGGTGCTGATGACGCCGAGCAGATTGTTACCAACACCTTCTCTGCCGGCTATGCAGTGAGGCATCTGCTTTACAGGGATTCTTATATGAAAGAGCCCTATGAGTTGATGGAGTCTCTCCCCTTTTACAAGAAGCAACTCCGAATAGCTCTCCGTAACAACGGTCGAATTGATCCAAGGAATATATATCATTACATAGCAGTTGGTGGTTATTCAGCATTAGAGAAGGCCCTTAGCAGCATGACACCTGACGAGGTGCTCGATGAGGTTGACAGGGCTAATCTCCGTGGTCGTGGTGGTGCAGGGTTCCCTGCAGGTAAAAAATGGCGTCATACGAAGAAAGCCCCAGGGGATATAAAATTTGTGGTAGCCAATGGTGACGAGGGTGACCCTGGTGCATTTATGGACAGGTCAATCATGGAGGGTGACCCTCACAGTCTTATCGAGGGAATGCTGCTTTGCGCATATGCAATCAATGCCCAGTATGGCTTCATATATGTCCGTCACGAATACCCGCTGGCAGTGAAAAATCTCCGCCATGCCATCAGGCAGGCAGAGGACCTTGGCCTTTTAGGTGACAACATACTTGGCACTGATTTCAGCTTCCACCTTGATGTGCGTGAAGGCGCAGGTGCCTTTGTCTGTGGTGAGTCCACTGCACTTGTAGCATCCATTGAAGGTGACAGGGGCTTTCCAAGGCCGCGTCCGCCAAGGCTTTCAGAACCCGGCGGTGGATTATGGAAAATTCCAACGAACCTCAACAATATAGAGACCTTTGCCTGTGTGCCGCCGATTATAGAAAACGGGGCAGACTGGTTCAGATCAATAGGTACGGAAACCTCGCCTGGCACAAAGGTCTTTGCCCTTACAGGAAAGGTTAAGAATACGGGTCTCATTGAGGTCCCAATGGGTATAACCCTGAGGGAGATTATATTCGAAATAGGCGGCGGTATACTGGGAGATAAGAAGTTTAAGGCTGTTCAGACAGGCGGTCCTTCCGGTGGCTGTCTGCCTGAGGATTATCTTGATATGCCGGTGGACTTTGACTCCCTGAAGAAGGTTGGTTCCATGATGGGTTCCGGTGGTATGGTCGTTATGGATGAGGATACCTGCATGGTGGATGTTGCCAAGTACTTCCTCTCCTTCACACAGGCAGAATCCTGCGGAAAGTGCCCGCCCTGCAGACTCGGTACATATCAGATGCTGCAGATCCTTGAGAGAATCACCAACGGCGAAGGTCAGCCCGGAGATATAGAGAGACTGATCAAATACGGTAAACTCACCCAGGAGGGCTCCCTCTGCGGTCTTGGTCAGAGTGCTCCCAATCCGGTGCTGAGTACGATCAAATACTTCAGAGAGGAGTACGAGGAGCATATCTATGACAAGTACTGCAGGGCAAAGGTCTGTAAGGGGATGGGTGTATTTACGATCGATCTTACTCAGTGTATCAGGTGCGGACTCTGTAAAGAGGCATGTGCCTTTGATGCGGTTAAGGAGACAAAGGATTCCTTCTTTATAGATCGTGATTACTGTACAAAGTGTAAGGCATGCTACTATGCCTGTCCTGTGGATGCGGTGAAGATATGGAAAGAGAGACATCTCAAGATGGTTGAAGGTCTGAAGATACCTCCTGAAAAAATAGAAACCATTGAAAGGAGAGTAAAGATGAAGTTAAAGGATATTCTGGAGTCAAAACCAATGGAGGTCTTCACAGTTCCGAAAGACAAAAGCGTTGCCTATGCAATTAAGTTCATGAGCGAGCATAACATCGGTGCTGTGATGGTGGTTGACGAGAATAATAAACTGGTTGGAATGTTTACTGAGAGGGATGTTGTTCACTGTACTGCAAAGGGAATAGATCTTGAATCAGAGCCGGTTGAGAATGTGATGAGTAAGGATCTTGTTACATTCTCTCCTGATGATGACATCTCTGTGGCAATGCAGACAGTGGCTGAGAAGAAAAAGAGACACCTGCCCGTGCTTGATGGTGATAAGATAGTGGGAATGATTACCTATCGTGACCTTGTCTCCTACGTGTTGCCTGAGGTGTTATATCTCTCAGAGGCGATATACTAATTTAGAACTGAAAACTCAAAATTTATGATTAATTCGGGGTGTGAGTATGGAAGAGAAGAAGGTAATCAAGGTAGAAGATATAAAGAAGGAGGCAGAGGAGAAGGGCTGCCCTGTGCAAAGGGCCCTGTATTATGTGGAGGAGTTTTTAGCGGGTCCCATGTGTGGCAGATGCTTTCCCTGTGCCATGGGCTCCTATGAGGCAAAGCTGAGGCTCCAGGCAATAATTGACAGGCAGGGTAAAGAGGATGACATTACAGCACTGAGGCGTATAGCCGATGATATGCTGGTCTCATCCTTCTGCAAAAAGGGAAAAGACACTGCCAGGTTTATGCTTGAGTGGCTTGACAGCGGAGTCTTTCAGGAGCATATAAACGGTGTCTGTCCTGATGCAAAGTGTGTGGCTTATGTACAATACAAAATTATAGCCGACAAATGCATTTTGTGTGGTGAGTGCAAGGCAGTATGTAAGGATCATGCAATCCTGGGACATAAGAGGAAGGGTCCCTTCAGCGCTGGGGATGTTCCCTTTGAGATCAGGGACAAAAGATGCACACGCTGCGGTGCATGCATAGATGTATGTCCCACCGGAGCCATAGTGCTTATAGAGAGCAAAACAGGCAGGATCATTGAAGAGCGAGAGCCCAAGGAGACTGAAGAGGCTGTTAAATAGCCTGAAGGAATAAATGAATAAATTATATGAGGAGGTATAGATGTCAGAGAAGGTCAAACTCACAATAGACGGTAAGAAGGTTACGGTAAAGGCAGGCGCAACCATTCTTGATGCTGCCGAAGAGGCAGGCATTCATATTCCGAATCTCTGCTATCTGAAGGGAATGAAGGGAATAGGTGCCTGCAGGCTCTGTCTTGTAGAGATAGAGGGAATGAAGGCTCCCATGACTGCCTGTACAGCAAGGGTAAAGGATGGCATGGTTGTTAATACAACAAATGAGCAGATAGAGGAGATCAGAAAGTACGTCATAGATCTCATACTCAGCATGCATCCCCTGGATTGTATGACCTGCACAAAGGCAGGTGTCTGTCAGCTTCAGAAGTATGCCTATGACCTTGAGGTAAGAGAGTCCTCCTTCACCAGAAAGAAGTTCGGCTTTCCAGTGGATGAGAGTAATCCCTTTATCAAACGTGACCCTGACTACTGTGTGCTTTGTGGCCGCTGCGTGAGGGTCTGTAAGGAGCAGGGCACCTCAGTGCTTGATTTCTACGGAAGAGGTGTTGGTTCAAAGGTGACCACTGCAGAGGACAGGCCTCTGCAGGAGGCAGGCTGCACCTTCTGCGGCAGCTGCGTTGATGCCTGTCCTGTTAATGCCCTTCTTGAGGCAGACCGCTGGCGCAGAGGTCGTGAGTGGGATTACGAGAGGTCAAGCTCTGTCTGTCTTGCCTGCGGTAATGCCTGCTCCACAGTGGTGAGCACCTATCGTGGAGATGTGGCCAAGGTAAACATTGGCTCTGAAAAAGGCAGGGCAGAGCATTATATATGCGCCTACGGCAGATTCGGCTTTGACTTTATAAATGCAGACACAAGGGTTCTTGAGCCACTCAAGAAGACCGATGGTGAGCTTAAGCCCATCTCTTGGGCAAAGGCAATTGATGAGGTTGCCTCTGCTTTAAAAGGCAATGATGTGGGAATAATAACCTCTGGAAACCTTCTTAATGAGGACATTCTCACTGTGAAGACACTTGCCTCCTCACTCGGCATAAAGAATATCGACTCAACTGTAAGCAGTTATGCAGATGAGGCATCCCTTTTAGGGCCTGAGGCAGACCTTGAAGAGGCTGACCTTATAGTGCTTGTGGGTCTTAACCCGTCACAGTGGGACAGGGTGCTTCCAGCCCTTGATGCCACAGTTAGAAAGCGTGTGGCAAGGGGTGCAAAACTAATTGTTATCAACTCAAATGATACAAAGATAGGCTCTGTTGCGGCAGTTACAATAAAGGCTGACGAGGCACAGGCCCTTGCAGCACTGGCAAAGGCCCTGAAAGACAGGGGCTTTACAGTACCAAAGGGTCTCAGCATTCCTGATGCTGATGTCTCTGAGGAGGTGGCAAAGGCTGCCGACCTTTACAATGATGCAAAGGCTCCTGTGGTTGTCTCCTCTCCGGTGTTCTTCGAGGCAGCAGCAAACATTGCCCTCATGAAAGGTGCTGCTGTGTCAGTGCCTGTTGAGGCAAATGCAAAGGGTACACTTCTTATGGGGCTTAAAGGCTCGGGTGCATCATACAAGGATATGGCCTCTGGTGGAGTTAAGGTCCTCTATGTGATTGGTGATGTGCCAATGAAGAGGCCAGAGGGTGTGGATCTGCTGATTGTGCAGAATTCTCATCTTACAGAGCTTGCCAAGGAGGCAGACATAGTGCTTCCATCAACCACATCCTATGAGACCGAGGGCACAGTGGTGGATTACCTGGGAAGGCTAAAGAGCCTTGAAAAGGCAATAGATACCTTTGCTGACTCAAAGACCCACAGGGATATCTTCAAGGCAGTGGCAAAGAAGGCAGGAGCAGAACTGAAGGTTGCAAAGACCGGGGATGTAAAGAAGGCACTGAAGGCATTCAAGGTTGAGCTTAAGCCAGCAGAGTTCAAGAAGAGAGATGACCTGAGCTTCAACCCTGAAGAGTTCATTGCCAAGGCAAACGAAGTAATGATAAACAGCTCAAGACTCCTCTGGCTTAAAGAGATGGAAAAGGCAGTAGCAGCATAGATTTAAAATCCGCAGACAAGCAGGTAAAATAAAGAGAAGGGACGCTTTGAAAGCGTCCCTTCTCTTTTGAAAAAACCTCCTCAATACCCACTACCTGAATGAAAGTCTATTGGTAAACTTAGATGCTCTATGGCTCGAAAGCAATTT
>JALUAR010000056.1 GCA_027050975.1 Thermodesulfovibrio sp. | reverse complement strand
TTTGGCACCTCCTTGAGGTATTCAGTTGGTAAGGCAGGGGAAGCCTCCCGACCAATCCTCCATAGTGACGAGGGTTCATGGACCCAATCAACCTATGATGGTTATGGGAGGCAGGGAACAGACTCCTTAGAGGGTTCAAAGACCCAGGGCAAATGGAGTTCTCCTGCCTTTCCATCTTTGATATATACAGGTAAAACCTGTTTGCTTTATAACAATAACACAAATTCATTGTAGGAGGATAGATGTTTATACAGAAAATTCTGGGATACTTCTCAAATGATCTGGCTATAGATCTCGGAACAGCAAATACCCTTGTCTATGTAAAGGGAAAAGGAATAGTCTGTAATGAGCCTTCAGTGGTTGTAATAAGAAAGGATAACAAGAAGACGATCGCTGTCGGTGCGGATGCCAAAAAGATGCTTGGAAAGACTCCGGCAAATATAGTGGCTCTCAGACCGATGAAAGACGGAGTAATTGCTGATTTCGATGCTACCGGAGAGATGCTTAAATACTTTATAACCAAGGTACACAACAGAAAGAGCTTTGTTTCACCAAGAATTATTATAGGTGTTCCTTCAGGGATTACTCAGGTGGAGCAGAGGGCTGTTAAGGATGCAGCCCAGGCCTCCGGTGCAAGGGAGGTGTATCTTATTCTTGAACCTATGGCTGCAGCGGTAGGTGTGGGATTGCCTGTTGGCGAGCCTACAGGCAATATGATTGTTGATATAGGTGGTGGAACAACAGACGTGGCTGTTATCTCTCTTGACGGCATAGTTTACAGTAAGGTGGTAAAGGTTGGCGGTGATAAGATGGATGAAACGATTCTGGCATATATAAAACGGAAATACAACCTGATGATCGGTGAACGCACAGCGGAACAGATAAAGATTGAGATTGGCTCAGCATATCCCACGGAAGGTAACGGAGCAGAGATGGAGATCAAGGGACGCGATATGGTCTCCGGCATACCTAAGACAATTGTAATAAGAGAGGAAGAGGTAAGAGAGGCCCTTCAGGAGCCGGTGAATGTAATTCTTGACACAATAAAAACCACCCTTGAGAACACGCCTCCTGAACTTGCTGCAGACATTGTGGATAAGGGAATAGTTCTGGCTGGAGGCGGAGCCCTGCTTAAAGGACTCGACCTGTTAATAAAAGAGGAGACCAAACTGCCAGTTATTGTTGCCGATGATCCGCTAACAGCCGTGGTAAGAGGGGTGGGGAAAATGCTTGATGAGATAGACCTCCTCCAGAGGGTTGCCCTTAATTAGTTCTATCGATCCTGTCTGATAGAGAGTTTTGCATAGATGACTAGCATATCAGGAAAAGTATGATTAACAGGCGCCTTTTACTCATAGCCGTCCTTGTGCTGACAACTTTGGCGCTTATGGTCTTCCAGAGTTCCCGCAAGCCTTTCCATCCTCTGAGCATGATACAAAGACCTCTGCTGGAGATTGTCAGCCTCATTGATAATCTTTACAAAGGGGTCAGATACCCGTTAGAGTCCTATACTTCACTGAAACATGAAAATAAAAAACTCAAAAGAGAGCTTGAGAAACTGAAAATTATGGTTCAGGAAGACCGCGAGATTCAACTCGAGAACGAAAGACTAAAAAGGCTGCTTAAGATTAAGAGAGGGTCTAAAGCTGTGGTTGCCGTTGCCGAGGTGGTCTCCATGGGGGTAAGACAGTGGCCAGCTGTAATCATTATCAACAAGGGTGCAGATGACGGCATTAAAAAAGGTATGGCAGTGAGAACTGCAGATGGACTTGTCGGTAAAGTGACAGAGGTTATGCCAGGGTATTCTAAAGTGCTCCTTATTACGGATCCGAACTTTTCCGTTTCAGTCAGGATTGAGGATACCAGGACAGAGGGCATAGTCGCGGGAAAAGGTAACGGCAGGTGTCTTTTAAAATATGTTCCCAGGGAGGAAGAGGTTACAAGGGGCCAGATACTGATAACTTCAGGACTTGATGGTGTATTTCCAAAGGGGATTCCTGTAGGGTATATCCAGAAGATTGCCGGAGCCGATGAGCTGTTTTATACTATTGAGGTTATGCCATTTGTTAAGGTGGGTAGACTGGAAGAGGTTATGATTATAAAATGAAAGAGCTTTTGAAAAAGATCGGATTATGGACAGGGATTATTCTAGTCACATTGGTGATACAGACATTTTTTTCTATCAGTCTATTCAAATTAAATCTGACGCTTTTGCCTGTTTATTATCTGGGTTTTAAGCGGGGAGAGATTGCTGGATTCTCATCAGGAGTGTTTGTAGGGTTTTTAGAGGATACCCTGTCAGGACAGCTTATGGGGCCATCTATTCTGGGGAAAGGGCTCGTAGGAGTTTTAGCCTCGTATCTATCGGATAGATTCTTCATCTGGGTGCCTATGCTGGGAATAGTCTCTGTCTTTTTATTTACTGTTTTGGATGAACTCATTGTTTATCTTTCCCTGACGATCTTTTCGAACCAGCCAACAGGGCTGAAGGAGTTTGCTTTTGCAGCCATTCTTAAAGGGCTTATTAATTCTCCGATAGGAGGGTTTATAAAAAGGGGATGAGAGATAAGAAGAGAACACTCCTTGTATTTGTGTATATTACAATCGGTGCACTTATGGTTTTCGTTCTTAGGCTCTGGCAGCTGCAGATTCTAAAGGGAGACTATTACAGGGCACAATCAGTAAAAAACAGGGTGAGGGTTATCAGGGTGCCTTCACCCAGAGGAATTATATATGACAGAAAAGGGAGACCGCTTGTAAAAAATGCTCCGTATTTTATCGTATCTCTTATTCCGGACATATCAGAACATCTTGATCTAAAGGCGCTTGCTGATATGCTGGGTCTTTCCGAGGATGAGATTAAGGAAAAAATCAGGAAACACAAAAAACGATCGCTTGAGCCGATCAGATTAAAAGAGGGCATAAGTTTCAAAGAGGTGGCCTACATAGAGGCAAGGAGATCCGACTTTCCCGGGCTCATCGTTGAAACAGATATTACAAGAACTTATCCATATGGTAAGATGGCTGCCCATCTGATAGGATATCTCAGCCAGCCGACAGAAAAGCAGTACAGAAATCCGGCTTATGCAGACATACCTAAGGGCACTTTTATAGGTCAATGGGGCGTAGAGGCACTTTATGACAGACAATTGAGAGGGGTGCCTGGTAAAAGATTCATAGAGGTGGATGCCCTTGGCAGACAGCTTAGAACACTTAAGATCATACCGCCAGAGAAAGGGGTGGACCTTTATCTGAGTATTGATCTGGATGCTCAGAAGGCAGCAGAGCGCGCCTTCTCAGGTAAGGCCGGAGCCTTGCTTGCCCTCAAACCGGATACAGGAGAGATTCTGGCTTTAGTGAGTCTTCCCTCTTTTGATCCGAACCTTTTTGTTAAAGGGATTTCGGAGAGACAATGGAGAAGACTTGTTCGCAACCCGGGACATCCTCTGCTTAATAGAGTTTTTCAGAGCCAGTATCCACCTGGATCTGTCTTTAAGATCGTTACCGCTATCGCTGCCCTTCAGGAGGGTGTGATTAATGAACATTTCACAGTGGAATGTACCGGAGGGATTCAGATTGGTCGCTGGAGATTCAGATGCTGGAAAAAGGATGGGCATGGTATTGTTGACCTCAGAAAGGCTCTTGTAGAGTCCTGCGATGTATATTTCTACGAGGTGGGCAGACTGCTGGGAATCGATAGAATTGCGAAATATGCGTACGCCCTCGGCCTTGGCAAGCCTACCGGGCTACAACTGGTTACAGAGAAGAAGGGGCTTATTCCTACGACAGGATGGAAGATGAAGAAAAGAGGACTTCCATGGTATTTGGGAGAGACTTTTAATGCCTCCATAGGACAGGGATATGTGACTGTAACACCAGCACAGACTGCTGTGCTTATAGCAGCTATTGCCAACGGAGGAACAGTCTATCGTCCCACTTTGCTAAAGGATAGTCCTCCGGAGCCTGTTTCCAAACTTCCCTTTAAGCCGGCTATTCTGGCATCGATAAGAGAATCTCTCAAAGGTGTGGTTAATGCCTTGAAGGGAACAGGATACAGGGCTAAATCGGATATAGTAGAGATAGCCGGAAAGACAGGTACAGCTCAGGTGGTCAGTCTTCCTGCAGATAAAAACCTCAGAAAAAGGTCTCCGAAAGACCATGCCTGGTTTGTGGCCTATGCTCCGGCAGACAACCCCACGATTGCACTGGCTGTTTTCGTTGAGCACGGTGGCCATGGTGGAGAGACTGCAGCTCCAATTGCAAAGGAGACAATAGAGCAATATGTATCAGGGATGAAGACAGATGAAGAGACTCGATAATATACTTGAATTCAAGCATTTTGACTGGTTAACCTTTACGTTGCCGGTAGTAATGACTGTTTTGGGGATTATGACTATATACAGTGCTACCCGTCCGCTCTTTGACACGCCTCATCCACCTTATTACATCAGACAGACGGTGTGGTTGCTGTTGGGGATAATGGCAATGTTTCTGACAGCATCCTTTGATTATAAAAGACTCATCAGATATGCCTATCCAATATATGCAGTGGGCTTGATACTTTTAGGAATCACCATCGTTCTCGGACATACGGGGATGGGTGCTCAGCGGTGGTTAAGAATCGGACCTATAAGCTTCCAGCCTTCTGAATTTTTCAAGGTTGCTCTGATAATTGTGGTGGCGAGGTTTTTAAGTGCCAGTAAATCACCTTTGAATATCTCCGGGATTCTGGTCTCAATAGGTCTGTTCGGTATTCTGCCTTTTATACTTTTGTACAAACAGCCGGACTTAGGTACCGGGCTTCTTATGTTGATAATTGTAACAATCATGATGCTCTGTAAAGGCATTCCCAGAAGGATTGTTGTTATAGCGACGGTATTGTTAATAGTTTCCCTTCCTGTTACAGGGAATCTTTTCTGGAAGGGGCTTAAAGACTATCAGAAGAACAGGCTTGTTGCATTTATAGACCCCAAGGTGGACCCTCGCGGAATAGGTTACCAGATAGAGCAGTCAAAGGTAACCATTGGTTCCGGAGAGTTTTTCGGAAAGGGATATCTAAAGGGAACTCAAGGGCCTTTACGCTTCTTGCCAGAGAAGCATACGGACTTTATCTTTTCTGTATTCGCAGAGGAGTGGGGATTCCTTGGTTCGTTTCTGTTGCTCAGTTTGTATGCAGTTCTTATTATAAGAGGGTTTGAGACTGCCTATTACAGTAAGGATGATTTCGGGACACTTCTGTCAATTGGTATTAGTATTATGTTTCTTCTGTATGTCACAATAAATGTGGGAATGACAATGGGATTGATGCCGGTTGTAGGAATACCACTGCCTTTTTTCAGTTACGGAGGTACTGCACTTTTAACCAATTTCATATGTATCGGTTTGCTAATTAATGTAAGGCGCCACAGATTCAGCCTCTTTTATTGAAAGCTGTTGAGCTGGCAAGGGTTTTTTTGCTATAATTATTATCTGATTTAAGCCGCACCGTATCCATTCGCATAATAAAAACTCTCTTAAGTGGCGGTGTAGCTCAGTTGGTTAGAGCATGCGG
>JALUAR010000055.1:5211-5564 GCA_027050975.1 Thermodesulfovibrio sp. | reverse complement strand
ATATAAAACTCAGAATATGCCTGCTTTCGCCTGACGAAAATTTCGCCAAAGAGTATCTTTCCTACACGCGTAATTACATCAGAATGTACGAGACCATGCTGGGAGAGTTTCCTTATCAGGAGTTATCAATTGTGGAAAGTCAGGAGCAGACTGGTGTTTCCTTTCCCGGCCGGATAGTCTTTGGCTCCATGGTTATCCGTTTGCCTTTTATTCTAAAAACCTCTCTTGGCCATGAAATCCTGCATCAGTGGTTTGGAAATCTTGTGGATATTGATTATGAATCCGGTAACTGGGCCGAGGGACTTACCACATATCTGTCTGACTACTGGGTTGAGGAACAGTCGGGTAAAGGG
>JALUAR010000055.1:0-5201 GCA_027050975.1 Thermodesulfovibrio sp. | reverse complement strand
GGCTGGAATACAGGAAGAAGATACTGACAGATTACAGAAACTATGTATCCTCCGAAGATGAGATAAGCCTGAGAGAGTTCAGATCGAGAAATAGCCGCTCTACACAGGCCGTAGGTTACGGTAAAGCCGCCATGGTCTTTCATATGTTAAGAAAAAAACTTGGAGATGATCTCTTCTTCAAGGGATTAAGAATATTTTTAAAAGAAAACAAAGATAAGAAAGCCGGTTGGGATGATCTGAAAAATGCCTTTGAGTCTGTTTATGGTAATAACCTGGATAGTTTTTTTGATCAATGGATCAACAGAAAAGGGGTTCCAGATATTTCGGTTTCACAGGCATCTGTTGTTTTCAGGGATGGTAGATATCTTCTCACAATGGAGATTACGCAGAGAGGAGATGTCTATTCCGTAGATTTACCTGTGAGGGTTTATGACAAGGAGACGGTGACAGAGTTACTCATTCGACTCGACAGAAGAACGACATATTATGAAAAGGAATTTAAAAATAGACCTCAAAAGGTGGTGCTTGATCCTGATTATGACCTCATGAGAAACCTCACTACTGACGAAATACCGCCTGTAATCTCTGCCTTTATTGGTAACGAGGACAATGTCGTAATTGTACCGGAGACCGAGGAAAAGAAATATAAAAAGATAGGTGATTTCTTTGAACAGGAAGGATATCTGGTTATAAAAGAGGGAGATGTTATAACAGACGAGATAAAGAGCCATTCGTTACTGATCATCTCCGGCAAAAACAGTATATTTAAAAGACTCTTTGCCAAAGCTCCTGCGGTTGAGTCGGGTGTTCTGGTGAAGGTTTACAGAAATCCGTTAAACAGAGACCAGGTTGTTGTACTTATTGAGGGTACAAATTCTCAGGAGATGTTACAGGTGTGCAAGAAACTCAAACGGTATGGTAATTACTCTCTTCTGGAGTTTAAGAATGGCAGAAATGTCAGGAAAGAGACTGCCTCATCCGATAGAGGGATAATAATCGATCTTCAACTGAAGGCTAACACAGTTGAAACATCGCGTATAACAGATCTTGACAGTATTTTCGAAAGAATTAAAGACAAAAGGGTTATCTACGTAGGAGAGACCCATACAGCCTATGCTCATCATCTGATCCAGTACGAGATAATAAAGAGGCTCTACAATGAGAAGGGAAAACTGGTAATCGGAATGGAGATGTTTCAGAGGCCTTTTCAGGAGTTTCTGGATAAATATATAAACGGTGAGATAGATGAAGCGGAGTTCCTCAGAAAAACAGAGTATTTTGAAAGATGGTCATACGATTATAATCTTTACAGAGACATTCTTCAGTTCGCACGTTCAAAGAGGATCCCTGTAATTGCCCTTAATCTCCGAAAGGAAATCATAGGGAAGGTTTCGAAAAAGGGGATAGAATCCCTGACGGAGGAGGAGCTTTCGGAGATTCCCGATGGCATTGATATGACAAACGAAAGGTACAGAGAGTTCCTCAAGTCAATTTATGGCCGACATGGTAGTAGTGGAAAGAGAAATTTCGAATATTTCTTCCAATCCCAGCTTCTCTGGGATGAAACCATGGCTCGAAGCGTGGTGGAGGCTCTGAGGAGATATCCGGATTCACAGATGGTTGTGCTCGCTGGAAACGGCCATCTGCAGTACTCGTGGGGAGTTCCTGGCAGAGTGAGTCGGATGATGGACGTATCATCTGTAGTGATTCTTAATGCACCTGATGACGAACTGAGCAAGGAGCTTGCTGATTTTATTATTTATCCCGACTATGTTCCAGTGCCTCCCTCACCGAAGTTAGGAGTTTTTCTGGAGAAAGCAGAAGATGGTGTGAGGCTGAAGAAGGTAATCACAGGCAAGCCCGCAGCCAGGGCAGGGCTTGAAGATGGCGATGTTATAATCAGCATAGATGATCAGCCTGTCAGGAGCATATCGGATATCAAGATTTTCCTCCTGACTAAAAAGAAGGGTGATAAAATAAAGGTTACGGTGCGGAGAAAGGTATTCCTTTTCGGCCACAAAGAGATGAGCTTTGAGCTGACGCTTTAACCCCTGCTTATTCTTTGCCGTTGAAATTCTGTTTCCATCCAGAGTTGAAATATCTTCCCTCACCACTCATTATTAAGAAGGGAACTATTCTGCCTGTTAAAGATCAGGATCAAGAAAGTAGGAGAACTGCTCCTCACTTTTTTCAATATGGAGAGAGGGTGAAGACCTCCCCCAACCCCTCCTTGTTAAGGAGGGGAAGTACTCCTCCCCTTTGTAAGGGGAGGTCAGGTGGGGTTAACGCTCTTTACAAGAGGATGCAAGCAGGAGTTCCTCTCCTTAGAAGTGGAGAATAGGAGGGTTGATTCCATATTTATGATAGGGAAAGTTAAAAAATCTCCTCTCCTTAGCAAGGGGAGGTCAGGTGGGGTTGATTCCTTACACTTTAAAAAAATAAAAAAAGTCAAAAAAAAGATAATAAATGTCAAGACAAAGGGGGTTTTCATATGGTATTATCTTTGCCAAAATAACTATTTAAAAACTGATTCCTAACATATCCATCGAGGGGAAGGAGTACCACCTGTACTCCTGGGGGAACTGGATGCATATAGGGAAGAAGAGGCGTATAACTGGGTTTTTAGCTTTTTTTACATTAGTACTTCTTACCTTAACCGTTTCTTTTGCTGAATCTGATAATATCAACTACATCTATGACAGAGCAGGACGCCTCTTAAAGGCGGTAGCCCGCTCTGGTGATGCAACCGTCTATACATATGATGAGGTAGGAAATCTCATTTCTATTGAAAGGCTCAGGGTAAATTCCGCTCCGCCTGTAATCACATCCATAAACCCATATGTCATGATTAGAGGCTCGTCTGTTTTAGTAGAGTTGTCAGGTGAAAACCTTTTTGCCCTTACTGCCTTTACCACTGACAATCAGGGTATTATTATTGAAGAAATTAACTCTACGGATACAAAAATAACGGCCCGGCTCTTTATACCTTCGAGTGTAAATACAGGGCAGTACAGGTTTTATATAAAGACACTCTACGGAGAGACAGAGATTGGATTTCTTGTGACATCTTTAAGGTTTAGCCCTGAGAGGGTGATCCTCACAGTTAATCAAGCAAAGGATGTCCGGTTAACAATAGACCCGTCCATTCCCAGTGACTATACAGTTTCCATAGATAATCCTTCGCCCCAGATTGTAAGTGTGCCTGTAGGTGCAACCATCCCTGCAGGAGGCAGTACTACCATACAGATAAGTGGACTTTCAGAAGGAACTGCTGTGCTCAGGATAAACGGTGTGGGCTTAAGCATAACTGTTACAGCTCCTTTTGAGGGCGAAGCCTCAGTTTCAGACAGTGTCTCTGTCAGGATGCCGATTCTTGTGAGGAACAATACAAAGATTCTTTCGTCACCTGTAAGTGTGGGTCTCTATCCAGAGTATACCCTCATGGATTCCATTTCAGTACAGCTTATGGATACCCTGAGTACGCCGAGGACATACTTCAGCAGTGTATCAGTCCAGATGCCTTTTGAGGCCACAAAGAGAGCAGATGAGGTTAATGTAGTGGTCGAACACAGGTTTGCCTTCAAAGACATACCTTTTACTGCTGAGGGCGGAGTTATAAAGGTTGACAGCAACTGGCAGAGAATAGATCTTGAGAACAGATATTTAAATCCCGTGGTGATTGCAAAGCCTCTCAGTAAAAATGGAGGAGATCCGGCAGTAGTCAGAATAAGGAATGTGACTTCAACAGGTTTTGAAATAAGAGTTCAGGAGTGGGATTATCTTGATGGTACTCATGTTGTGGAGGATGTGAGCTATCTGGTTGTGGAGTCTGGCCATTATGTGCTGGACAACGGTTTCCATGTAGAGGCAGGTACTGTTACTACAGACAGGGTTGATCCAAACAGTTCTTTTGAGATTGTGACATTCACTACAGCTTTTCAAAATACTCCGGTGGTTATTACATCTGTTATGACAGAGAATGGTCCTGCCCCGGTAGTAACCAGAAACAGGAATGTAAGCACTGCAGGATTCGAGGTTATTATGCAGGAAGAAGAGGCAGGTGATCAGGTACATGCTTCAGAGACTATAGGTTATATTGCCTGGGAGCCAGGAAGTGGTTCTATAAATGGTATCAATTATGAAGTAAGTAATGCAGGGGATGTAACAGACGCCTGGACCACGGTGAATTATGGTCCTTTCAATAAAAAGCCAGTTTTTTTGATGGATATGCAATCAACAAATGGTACTGATACTGCTAATTTGAGATATCTGAACAAAAAGGCAAGTAGCATTGATATACAGGTTTGTGAGGAACAATCTGCTGATTCAGAGACAGGGCATGTGGCAGAGTCTATCGGATATTTCGCCTTTTACTGAGGTTTGCAGAAAATGTCGCCTTGTGATGTAAAGAAAAAATCTGTCTCTTTTTACCAATGGGGAGATTGAGTAGGGTAGGAGACCTCCCCTTACCCCTCCTTAGCAAGGAGGGGAAGTCTTCCTCCCCTTAACAAGGGGAGGTGCGGAGGGGTTGAATCCATTTAAATAAAAGACCCTATCTCCCCTTATAAAGGGGAGATAGGGTGGGGTTGGTTAACATTATATAAGAACCTATAAATATCCTCCCCTTTATAAGGGGAGGAAAGGCGGGGTAAAAACATTTAAAACATATACAAGGAGGCAGGTATGAATGTAAAAAAGTCATTAACGATGATAACATCAATAATAATCCTTCTCTCTCTGGCAGTTCTCTCTCATGCCTTTGACAGCGGAAGCACCGGTGCAGACGGTGCCTTCAATCCGATACAGGACACGGTGCTCCAGGTACCTGAGGATGGTATCTTCAACTTTACGACAGTGAACATTCCTGCTGGCGTAACTGTTACCTTCAAAAAGAACTCAAGAAATACACCTGTGTATATCCTTGCCACAGGAGATGTGATAATTGAGGGGACAATAAGTGTGAACGGTGGGAATGCAATAAACCAGTTTCCTGGTGAAGGCGGACCCGGTGGTTTTGACGGGGGTGCTGGTTCAATTTATGGAGAGACAGGTGGAAATGGTATGGGGCCTGGAGGAGGTTTGGGGGGACCATATTACCAAACATCAGGTTTGGGGAGTGGTGGCGGTGGAGGAGGATATGGCACAAATGGTGCAAAAGGAGGTGCTTCGGGTGCAGGTAGCGGTGGTATGACATATGGTAC
>JALUAR010000054.1 GCA_027050975.1 Thermodesulfovibrio sp. | reverse complement strand
CCCCTTAAGAACCTATGAATTTCAAAGGATCCTTGTAATCATGACACTGGGTACACAATTCCTTTGCCTCTTTCTTTGTGACGCGCCAGGCGTGAGGCTTGTGACAGCTTACGCATTCAAGTCCCATAGTCTGAACATGGAGTTTATGTTTACCCACGTTTAGTACCTGCTTGTGGCAACTCAGACATGTGCCATAATCAGGCCTTACCTTTGAATGAGGTTTGTGACACTCATAACAGTAGAACTGCATTGGTGCACCCTTTGGAATATTAATCTTTGTTGCCTTTTGTATCACCTCTTCAGAAGGCTTGTAATGGGATACGTCTATTGTTCCGTCTGCTATAAGCTCCATTCTAATAGAGGTGTCACCATGGCAGTAGAGACATTTCTTTCTCCCCGGTTTAAGATCCACTGTTCTGTCTGTGTGGCAGTTAAGACAGGCAAGTCCTTCCATGCCTGCACCGTGAACCTCTTTGCCTTTGTGACATTTCAGGCAGAATCTCGGCTCCGGAGTAAATTTGTGTACAATGTAACCGTGACATTTGGAGCACTCAATCTTTTCCATAAAGTAGTGTTGAGCATGCATCCTTGAGTCATTTATCTTCTTAGCATTCGGATATTTTGGATTCTCTTCCCAGTGACACTTTACACAGTATTTCCAGGGAACAATAATCTTTCCGTGACGTGGAGGAACGGTTTTCGGCCTGTGCAGAACAAAATTAATAAGAAGGCGGTTCTGCTCCGGAATAGAAAGATGATGACACTCGTGACAGTTAATACCGGTATGCTCGCTCTTCTCCCATGCCTCATAGGCGGGCTTCATGAGGTGACAACTTATACAGAACTTGGGGTTATTCTGGGTAAAGTCATAGAACTTGAAAGCAACCACTCCACCACCTATCATAATAACCAGCAGGAGTACTGCAATGATGATTTTCCCTTTCAGAGTCAGATTCTCTTTCATCCAGTTTAATCCCTTCATTTCCATCCTCCCTCGTGAATCAGCATAGTTGTTTCATCACCTCGTAAGCCGCCCCTATAGTTTTCTCAATATCTCTATCTGTATGAGCAAGGGAGATAAAACCTGCCTCGAATTGACTCGGTGCGATATTCACTCCCTTTTCAAGCATTCCTCTGAAAAATCTAGCAAACTTTTCTGTATCTGAAAGCTTGGCAGTACTGTAGTCATATACCTCTTTATCGGTAAAATAGGTGCAGAACATTGTGCCTGCCCTATAAAACTTTGTTTTAATTTTTGCCTTCTTGGCTGCATCCTTTAGCCCCTCTTCCAGAGTTGCGGCTTTTGTCAAGAGTTTATCATAGACTCCCTTTCTGGAAAGCACTTTCAGGGTTTCGATGCCAGCAGTCATGGCTAAAGGATTCCCTGAGAGCGTTCCGGCCTGATAAACAGGGCCTTCCGGAGCCACCATTGACATGATTTCCGCTTTACCTCCGTAGGCACCCACAGGAAGTCCGCCGCCGATAACCTTACCAAGACAGGTAAGATCCGGCTCGATACCATAGTATGCCTGGGCTCCGCCATAGGAGACCCTGAAGCCTGTCATTACCTCATCAAAAATAAGTACAATTCCGTACTTCCTGGTGATCTTTCTTAATCCTTCGAGAAAACCCTTTTTGGGCAGAACGCATCCTATATTACCCACCACCGGCTCAAGGATAATACATGCTATATCCTTCCACTGCTTTTCTACGACTGTCTTCACAGCCTTGAGGTCGTTAAAGGGCAGGGTGATGGTATTCCGGGCATATGATTTGGGTACTCCGGGACTGTCAGGCACTCCGAAGGTTGTTGCTCCCGAGCCTGCCTTAACAAGCAGTCCGTCTGCATGGCCATGATAGCATCCTTCGAATTTTATGATCTTGTCACGTCCCGTAAATCCTCTGGCCACTCTGATGGCACTCATTGTTGCTTCGGTACCGGAGTTGACCATTCTTACCTTGTCCATGGAAGGATAAGCAGCCAGAACCATTTCAGCGAGCTTGATTTCCAATTCGGTAGGTGCACCGTAGCTGGTGCCTCTCTCAGTAGCTGCCTGAAGGGCCTTTACCACCCTTGGATGGGCATGCCCCAGTATGAGAGGCCCCCAGGAAAGGACATAGTCTATATAGGCGTTTCCGTCAACATCATAAATCTTGGACCCTTTGGCTCTTGCAATAAAAACAGGGTTGCCACCTACAGCCTTGAATGCCCTTACAGGGCTATTGACGCCTCCAGGGATCAGGCTACATGCCTTTTTGTATAATCTTCTGGATTTCCTGAAACCTTTCATTTTTTCTTAACCTGTAAAAAATCATAAAACTTTAGCATAATAGAAGTTGATTTGTCAAAAGAGGATCTCCTCAAAAAAGCATAAAAATACGGATAAGAAGGATTGAGTGGCAGGGAATTCGGTTATAATAGATGAAAACGAAGGAAGTTGGTTCAATGTACCTGTATATAAACGGAGAATTTGTAAAAGAGGAAGAGGCAAAAGTCTCTGCTTTTGATCGTGGCCTTCTATATGGAGACGGTCTCTTTGAGACAATGAGGATATATGATGGTATGGTGTTCAGGTTGTCATCTCATATGGAGAGGCTCAGAAACGGACTCGAGTATCTGAAGATTGTTCCGCCTGAAAACTCAGAGGAACTGGAAACCCAAATATATGAGCTTGTTAGAAAGAACAGACTTAAGGATGGATATCTAAGGCTTACAATAACCAGAGGGGTCGGAGGCAGAGGCATTGATATTGAAGGAGTTGACTCTCCTACAGTGATTATCTTCTCCAGACCTGTGCAGTTGCCTTCTTCAATTCTATATGATAATGGTGTGGAACTAATTATCTCCTCCAGAGAGAATACAAGAAGGGCTGACGAGTATGACCTTAAGTCTCTCAACTTTATTAATAATATTCTTGCCCGTCGTGAGGCAGCTCTGAAGGGAGCATATGAGGCGATAATGCTAAATAAGAATGGTTATGTAACGGAAGGCACCGTAAGTAACATTTTCATGATTTTTAGAGGCGTTCTTTCCACTCCGTCACTTGATTCCGGAGTGCTGAGAGGTATTACCAGAGATACTGTTATAGAGATTGCAAGAGAGATGAATCTTGAGGTAAGAGAGGATCGTTTAAAAGTGGAAGATTTTTTCAATGCAGAAGAGGTCTTCATAACAAACTCAATGATTGAAGTCTTGCCTGTGAGAAAGATTGATAATATGAGCTTTGCAGTGGGAAAGACAACGAAAGAGATCCTGATGCGTTACAGAGAAAAGGTTCGCGAGGAGATCCGAACAGCTTATGTCAGACGGGAAGCCTGACGTAATAAACCACTCCTGCGATTAATGACACAATGGGTATGCTCCAGGCAGCAATTATCGGAGGTATTACACCGGCATATCCGAGCGACAGTGAAAGTGTGAAGCCGGCCCAGTAAACAAGGGCCAGGATTACTCCGATGGCTGCACTCATGATGCCTTTCCCCTTTCTGCTTCTTATTGATATGGAGATTCCTGCCAGGACCATAAAGAGGTTTGATAGAGGGTAAGCAAGACGTGACTGTATATCAACCATCATTTTGGTATTTCTGAAACCAGCATCGCGCAATCTCTTTTCATATTTTCTGAGTTCGAATATTCCCATCTCTTCTATACGATTCCGCTCCCTTTCGAAAACATCCGGCCCTGTTATATCATCGATTGTTTTCTGCTTAAGGTAAGATACTTTCATATTGATCAGGTCGTATTCGGTAACGTTGGATAGCTTTAGCGAATATGATTTGGCTGTAGAGGAGCTTGCAGATACAAGGATACCGTACTTTGCCTCTATTCGCTTAAAGAACACCTTGTTTTTAAAATAGAATATCGAGATATCCTTCATCTGTTTCTTTTGAGGCACATAAAGGCCAATCCTGACAATGGAACCATCTTTTCCCTTCAGCCAGATGTTGCCCTGTTTGGATAGCGTATAAGGCCGCCCCCTTTTTCCCCTGGTAATTGCATTTGCCTCTTTGATTGTTATAGGTGCGAGGAATTCAGAGACAAGAAAGTCAACAGCCACCAGGAGCGTGCCGGTTATGACAAAGGGGATGAAGAACTTTCTTAGATCGATTCCCGATGACTTGATGGCAATCAGTTCGTTTCTTCTGGAGGCGAGACTGATAACAAATATAACGCACAGTAGTACGGTCATAGGAAGCAGATATCTCAGGAACTCCGGAATCCGTAGCAGGCCATATAAAAGGATATTAAAGCTTTTAAGTCCCGCCTTTACCAGTTCATCCATATTATCAATTATCGATACCACTGAGAAGAGCAGAGATAATATTATCGAGAGGCCCGACAAAAATAAGAAGAATTCCTTCAGGTAAAGCTTCTGTAGCCTATTCATTGGCCCTCCAGTAAAGAACAGCAGAGATAATTGCAAGTATAACAAAGGGAATCCAGCAGACATAGTGTGGTGCCTTTCCAGTGCGAACCAGGTTCTCACTGTACAGTAATACAGCGTAATAAAGGGTAAACAGGGCTAGTCCCAGAAATAACCCTCCCAGCCTACCGCTTTTACCTGCCATAAGAGAAAGAGGCGGAGCAAGGAATGCAAGAATAATTATAAGAAGAGGAAAGGAGAATCTGCGATGGATCTCTATAAAATAATCTAATCTTCTGAATTCCTCCTCTTTGGCTTTTCTGAAGAGTTCCTGAAGAGTCATCTCATTTTTTCTCTGTCCGAGTAACTCACCTTCAACAGAGACCTTGAAGGTATACTCCTTAAATTTGATCAAAACACTACCTTCGTTCTTAACAATATGGACTGTGCCATTGTTCAATTTCAGGTATGTGACCATATCTTTGTCAATGACAAGATTTCCTTTTTGAGCGTAAATGGCGAGGCGTTGTTCTTTGTCCCGTTCATCATATAAGAAGATTCCTTTGTAAGTGCCGGAGGGATCTTTTTCATTGGTAAGGATTACAATACCTTTAAAGGCATTAAAAAAGATACCCGGTTCTATGGCCATAGCAGCTCTTTGTTGAAGGAGTGTATTGATATGTCCGCGGAGTGTTGTTAATGCCTTTGGCATAATGTAAAGACTTACTAAAAAAGAGATTGCAAGTAATATACCTGATATATAAAAGGTGGGTTTGAAAAGACTATGCAGCGGCATCCCGGCAGAGCGTAACACAATAACCTCATTGTCCATAACCATCCTGCCGTATGTCAGTAGTACGGAAAGGAGAAAGCTCATTGGCAGCGTAAACAGCATTAATTGAGGCTGGACTAACAGGATTACCTCTAAAAAATCACTGAAAGTGGCACCTAACCCTGCAAGCACTCTGCTAAGCTTCAGTATCTTCTCCATCATCAGGATCAGGTTTAGACCCAATATACTAATGATAAAGGATTGAAGTTGTTCTCTGAAGATGCTTTTTTGAATTAACAGCATGTCTCCTGCCTTACACAATAATTTGCTCTATTTACTGGACATTAGCGAATTTGAATTTGAATAGATTGTAACAGATTGAGGTATAAAATTGGCTTCTTTTCCAGATGTGTGTTTAAAAAAAACATATGTGTGTTGTAAGTGATACAGTTTTTGGGTGGCTTGAGTACTGTTCTGCATGAAATAAGCATGTCATAGGAGCTAAAGTCTTTGAAAT
>JALUAR010000053.1:4271-5688 GCA_027050975.1 Thermodesulfovibrio sp. | reverse complement strand
TTCTTACAGCTATGTCTGCCAGAACCTTTCTATTGAGGTGTATATTTGCCAGTTTCAACCCATGAATGAAGCTGGAATACTTCAACCCATGCAATCGAACAGCCGCATTTATTCTAAGGTTCCACAGCCTGCGAAATTCCCTTTTGCGCACTTTTCTATCACGATATGCATATTGCAAACTTCTCTCAAGTTGATTTCTGGCTAATTTATAGCAGTTCCTTCGCCTGCCCCAGTATCCTTTTGTGAGTTTAAATAGCTTCTTTCTGCGAGCTTTTCGTGCGGGTGCGTTAGTAGCCCTGGGCATCTTCACACATGATTTTAGTCACCTACTCCTATCAGCAGACCCTTCCTTATATGCTTGGCAACACTACCACTAACTATTGCCGGTATTCTTAATGCTCTCTTCCTTCTCTTTGATTTTCTCATCATGTAGTGGCTATGCATTGTTCTATACTGTTTTATTTTGCCTCTACCGGTAATCTTAAACCGTTTTGCCATACTCCTGTTTGTCTTACCTGGTTTGGGCATTCCCGGATTTATTTTGGTTGAATTGGTGCAACTGGTGGATTATCACCCTGACCAGAAGAAGCACCGCCTGCAGTTGGCTTTCCTTTAAACTGAACAGGCTTATTTATTCGCTTGATTTTAACCTGTTGGGGTGGCTGTTTGGACTGAGATTCTTGCCTGGTTGTTTGAGTAGTAGCCTGTTCAAAATCTTGTTCCTCTTTGGATGCACCAGTTTTGTCTTGTTCAGTAACCTCCTTTTCCACACTTGCTCCCTGAACAGCTGTTGTAACCTCCTCCTCTTTCTGTTCGCTCACAGAGGGAGTATCCGTGGTTACCTGTTCCTCTTGAACCTGTTCTTTTTGTTCAGCCTGTTGCTTTCCACTCTTCTTACATGCCAGCGGCAGTAAAACCATCAGCACTACCGCAAGTATTCTTACCATTACTTCAGAGTTTTTGATAGTAAAGAAACGCAAATTAAGGACAAAAAGTTTACCCAGATTAAAAGGAAATAAATGAAAACCGAGGCTATACGGCGAGTGAACGTATGGCACATCGCCGCTAATATACTAAAGCTGATCAAATTCAGACTCTCACTGACCGTCACATTCTCCTCCGTAGTGGCATATATTATTGCTAGTGAAGGTTTATGGGAACCAGAAAAGCTATTAACCTTGCTAACAGGTGGATTACTTGCAGCTGGTTCTGCCAATGCATTTAATCAAATCCTTGAAGTAGACATTGACTCACAGATGGAGCGTACCTCTGACAGACCTTTAGTCACGGGAGCTCTTTCTATCCAGTTCAGTATCTTTATATCTATTCTTTTCCTAGTACTGGGCATTTTCCTGTTGACAAAGCTCAGTTTGATAACAGCACTTGCGGCTCTCATAAGCTGGTTACTGTATATTTT
>JALUAR010000053.1:0-4261 GCA_027050975.1 Thermodesulfovibrio sp. | reverse complement strand
GAGCAGCTTCGGGTGCCTTGCCAGTACTTGCTGGCTGGTTTGCCGGCAATAATCAATTAGGACTTCAAGCAATACTTATGTTTCTGATGCAGTATTTATGGCAATATCCGCATACGTGGGGATTTTTGTTGAAATTCCGTAACGAATATACTCGTGTGGGGGTTAAATTATGGATACCGGAAGGGAACTGGTTTGCATTTTTAAGTATGGGTGGAATGCTGCTAGTAGCTTTACTCTCGCTGCTTATCTCCAGCATTATAAATGCAGGTTTAGCAGGCACCCTGTTTATAAATATCGTCCTATGCATACTTTTGCTTAAAATAATCGTTTCATACTTTAAGAAACCAAATCAAAAAACGTTGGAATGGCTGGCTGGCAAACTAATACTATTAAATCTTCTGTACCTGCCCGCTATCTATGCTTACTGGCTGCTTGCGCTCTCATTGCAGTAAGTATACCTGTTTCAGCTCAGCAAACCATCATAGTTAAAGGTAAAGTTATTGATGAACGAACCAAGGAACCTGTATTCTTCGCCAACGTGGGAATACCCGGTACAACAATCGGTACTTTCACAGACGAAAACGGAATGTTCACCCTTAAAATACCAGCGGGCAAGTATGACTCCATAGAAGTAAGAGCAATGGGATATGTAAGTACCCGAGTGCCCATAGCGACAGACAGGCTATTAGTCATAGAGCTAAAAAGAGAAGAATTTTCTTTGCCAGTGGTGGAAGTACGTCCTAAAGAAAACCCAGCCCATATAGTAATGAGAAAAGTATGGGCTAACAAGAAAAAAAATGATATGGCAAACATACCTGAATATACAGTTGAAGTTAACAACAGAGTTGAACTTGACCTCACAAACCTTACCAGAGAAGCATTTCAGAAGTACAAATGGCTCAAACCCTTTGAATTCGTACTGGATATGATGGACACTACTTCTTACATAAAACCATTCCTGCCTGTCTTTTTGATTGAAAGCATATCAGAATTCGCATACAGGAAAAACCCCAAAACAGAAAAGGAATACATTAAGGCTGTCCAAATAAGCGGAGTCAAAAATACAACCGTAACTGAATACCTGGGAGGTATGTACCAGAGGATTAACCTCTTCAAAAACTGGATATCAATCTTTGACGTAGACTTTGCCAGTCCACTCCATAGCAATGGACTTGCATACTATAAGTATGAACTCAAGGATACAACCCAGATCTTTGGCTTTACAGCCTACAGAATCACCTTTGAACCATACAGGAAGGGAGTGAACTCCTTCAGAGGAGAAATGTGGATAGTTGATTCATTCTGGACCGTAGCCCTCATATCCATGGAAATGGCACCCTGGTCCCGTATAAATTTTGTCAAGTACCTAAGTATCTACCAGAAATACACTCCAGTTAGATTACAAGATACAGTCAGATGGGTACTTGATAAAGACAAACTCATTGTGGAATTCGTTTCTCCAGCTGGAGAAAGTGCAATAGGATTCATTGGTAGACGTACAACCACCTACCGCAAATATAGATTCAAAGCCGATCCTGTAATAATAAACCAGGAAAAGCAGGTAGAAGTATCGCCCAATGCATACAATTATACCCCCGAAGCCTGGGATACACTGAGACACGAAGAGCTTGAGAAAAACGAGAAGATGGTATACAAACTGGTGGATACAATCCAGCAGGTGCCTCAATTCAGAACCTTTGTTGATATAGTCAAAATAATTGTAACAGGCTACAAGGAATTCGGGCTAATAGAAGTGGGTCCATACTTTTCGCTCATCAGCTCAGATGAAATTGAAGGCTTAAGAGTTCGTATCGGGGTAAGAACAACAGAAAAACTCAGTGAAAGATTCAGAGTTGGGGCATACATAGCATATGGGTTTACTGATAAAAATGTAAAGTACGGAGGAGAGCTTGAATGGGTTGTGAAGTCAGACCCCTGGACATTTGTTCATATTAAATCAATGCACGACCTGAACCTTGAATCAGAAAGATGGGGAGAAATTGACAGAGACAATATTCTTGCATTGGGATTGAAAAGACCCGGTATACCTCAGGGGTTGATCTACCAGGATATATTTGAGATTAACTTTGAAAGTGAAGTAAGTAGTGCAATAACCATTATGGGAGGATTCAAATATGCACGCTATACTCCCACGTTTATAAAGGCATATCCGGGGGAAAGTCACACCTTCCCGCTCGTAACAAGCGAGTTTAAAGCAGCTGTGAAAATAGCCTACAGGGAGAGATTCATAAGGGGTAAATTTATGCGTGTTAGCCTTGGCAGCAAGTATCCGATAATTACAATAAGTATGGACGCAGGTATACCCGGCATAGGAGATAGCAGATATGCCTACAGACACCTGAGACTCAACATAAGAGATGGCTTTAAGATAAGACCCAAACAGCGCGTGTACTGGGAACTAACCCTGGGTAAAGTTTTCAGCCAAAAAGGACTTCCGTTCATATTTCTGTACTCATTCCCGGGCAACTGGACCTACTACTATAATCCATATGCATTTAATCTGATGGCTCCCTTCGAATTTATCAGCAGTGAATATGCCTGGCTATTTGTGAACTACCACCTCCGGGGATACATACTACACAGGATACCACTGCTGCGCAGACTGGACTTCAGGGAGTTCACCATACTGAGGGTTGGCTGGGGAAGATTGGATTCGTTGAACAGAAGCCTTAACGAACAGGTGTACTCCCTATCTGTACCTTACCCTGTACCATACGTTGAGGTTGGAGTGGGTATTGAAAACATTTTGAAAGTCATCCGTATACTTGCTATATGGAGAGTGAACTACAATCGCCTGCCACTTGCTCAACGCTTCGGAATATTTGGCAGTTTCTACTTCACTTTTTAACCCAGTGGCATTTAAATTTAAAAATAAAACACAGAATAAAATGAACAAAATAACAGCCATCTGTCTCATTGCAACCACACTGCTCTGCACAGCAACCTTTACAGGATGCGCAAAGTACGGCTGCACAGATCCAGAAGCCACTAATTATGATCCAAGCGCAGACAAGGACGATGGCTCATGCGTATACCAGGGTGATGTGGCTTTCTGGATGGATACAAATACAGCTTATAACCTGCAGATCAACGGCGCTGACTTCCTTACAGTCATACTCATTGATCCTAACACAGATTATCAGGAAACCGCCTCCTTAACCATCTACGATGGAAGAGCAGCACCACCAAATAGCTGCTGGGACGGAAAAACCGCGTCCTTCAGCATGTACTTTTCCGAGCCCAGTTATGTATTCCAGTATAAAGTTTATGACGAAGCAAATATCCTGTGGTTTCACGGATATGTGACGCTCTACAATCAGATGTGTGTAATCCGGGAATTAAAATTTTAAAATTTTTGCAAGTCCGGGAACAATCTGGCAACCCTGCTTGTTTACATGAATGAGCAATTAAGTGACGTCTATTGTCTGAGTGCTCAGGAGCGGGCGTCTGTATAAATAGTACCACGGGAGCTGTCTTTTAGTCCTGATCGTTCTACTGGTTTTCCAAAAATCAGAGAAAAATGGCTGGCGGAAAAAGGAACAAAGTGAGGGTAGCAATAGTAGGTGTTGGTAACTGTGCAAGTGCACTTGTTCAAGGTGTTTATTACTACAGGGACAGAAAGCCTGAGGACGGTAAAGTGCCAGGTTTAATGCACTGGGAAATTGAAGGGATAACTCCCGCAGATATTGAATTTGTGGCAGCGTTTGACATTGATGCACGCAAGGTAGGTAAAGATCTCTCACAGGCAATATTCAGTCCACCTAACTGCACAACAGTGTTTCACAGAGATGTTCCGGAGCTTGGTGTTAAGGTTATGATGGGTAAGATTCTTGATGGAGTTGCCCCTCATATGAAAGAATATCCTGAAGAGAGAACGTTTGTAGTGGCAGATGTAAAAGAACCAGCAAAAGAAGATATCGTGGACATACTTAAAGACAGTGGAGCTGAGGTCGTCATCAACTTTCTGCCAGTGGGTTCAGAAGAGGCAAGCAGATTTTATGCTGAGTGTGCTCTTGAAGCTGGTTGCGCATTTGTCAACTGCATACCAGTTTTCATTGCCTCTGACAGAACCTGGGCACTGAAATTTGCAGAAGCAGGTCTGCCCATCATTGGTGACGATATCAAGAGCCAGGTGGGAGCCACCATCGTACATCGTACTCTGGCCCAGCTTATGATCGATCGGGGAGTGCCCATCAAGCGTACCTATCAGCTCAATTTCGGCGGGAATACCGATTTTCTG
>JALUAR010000052.1 GCA_027050975.1 Thermodesulfovibrio sp. | reverse complement strand
CCAATACTCAACCACGTTTTCTTGACGATATTTTTACCGGTTTTGGTCTGTCACGTCGGGCATTTACAATGCAGAAGAACCCAAAGGGTTCCTCGTAGGGGTTATAGAGTCTATGAGGGGTGTCAGGGCTTATATATATTGTATCAAGGTAGCCTATCTCTATGGTTCGATTATTTACCCTTACTTTACCCCTCCCCCTGATGACCACAACAACATGTTCATGTTTATGTCTTTCAAAGGAGGTATATCCTTTTGGCGATATCTCGAAATATCGGAGGTGAAACCTGGTGCTTTCACCGTGACTGCCGATTATTACCTGTCTGATAACCTCAGACCAGTCCCTTTCGCCGTATGTCTTGTATCTTTCGACCTTTATCCCTCTCCAGCGGAAATCACCTCTGTATCTGTACAGTCTGGTCTTATTTTCCTTCTTCGATTTTTGTACTGATAGGGGATATTCACAGCTTATAAATGTTTCTGTTTTATTTTTCACAGATACAACCTTCAATCAATAAGTTAAATATATCAGAACGATTGTGAATTTTTTGTGAAGACTACAGATGTTTTAAATCATCTTCCTCTTTTCGTTCTCCTTTTAGTCTCTTTTCCAAATATTCGCGTGCGATATCCTTTCCTGCAAGCCCGAAGGCAAGAGAAAGGGCAAATACCAAACCACCGAAGATTATGGTAAAGGCTACAATTACCGTGTCCCTACCAATGCCAAGCTGTTCAAGTGCCATGGTAACTGAAAGGATGAAGATACCCATTTTTACACCCTTGGCAAGAAGGCTTGAGAACCTGATTCCTGCATTTACCGAGGCGATAAGTGTTGCCCTGGAAAAAAAGTTGCCGAGCAGATATCCGGAGATGACAATAATAAAGGCAACAAAGACATTCGGCAGATAGAGGAAGAACTGCTCAAGCAGATTTTCTACGGCGGGCATTTTCAGTGCATATAGTGCCATGATAAGGAAGCTGAAAGCCACCAGCCAGGAAAAGACCTTGGCAAAGAGCAAGGACGGGGTATCCTTTATTCCGCCTTTCTTCAGGGAATCCGTAAGTCCCACCCGTTGACAGAATTTATCTGCATTGAGAATATTCAGCATCTTAATAAGTATTGTTTTCAATACCCATCCAACAACAAATCCCAGAACCAGTATAATTATTGAACTGAGGAGGTTGGGAAGAAACTCCACCAAGCGTTCGGTAAAGCTTGACAGGGGCTCTATGACGATCTTATCAAATATATCCTTCATGGGACTACCTCCTTTGTTATTCTTCAAACCATCTTTCAATCAAGTATGGCTTCTCATTTTCAAAGGCAAGACACAGATCTTCCAGTCTCTTCTCCACCTCTTCCGCAGAGCTGTCCCAGGTTTCGATTACGAAAGAAGCCACCTTACCCAGATACAGAGGAGTAAGGGATTTTATGATATGCTCCTCATTCATTATCTTTTTATGACAGGCAATGGCAAAGTTGTATATGATTTCAGCCCAGACATTATCAGGGAAATGAAACTCTTTTTTAGAACTCTGGGGGAGGCTGCTGAGGAACCACATCAGTTCACCTGGAAGAATAGATTGATAAAGCCCGGAAAGCTCTTTCATGGCAAGGCTGAATTTCTCTATCATACCGTCAAGGTTTACATGAATAGGTTCCAGGCCAACTGAATAGACAAAGCCGAATGTGGGAATATTTTTCGAGCCCTTTACATCCTTCCAGACATCCTCATACTCCTCCATAAGATCAAAGACCGAACTGACAACCTGGTGGAGCATTGCGCTGAGGTCAGCCCCTGGGTCTTTGGGATCATGTATCTTTGCTCCTAAAAAGGACTGACAGACCTTGAAACCGTTAGCTACCGCAGTGGTTGTCATCCATATATCAATGCCATACTTGGCAACATCAGTGTCCCAGACATCCTTGGACAGGTAAAATGATGCGAGTTTGCCCGAAAAACCGAAATCTCCGCCGATAGGTTGCCTGATCCTCTTTCCATAGAGTGCGCGGGTGATGGGATAAACAATGGTATTTGTGATTGTTCCGTCATATTTGTGTCTGTGATAATAGGGGGCCACATAGTCGTAACCGGCTTCAAGCACAGGTCTTATCAATAGTTCTATCCACTCGGGAGTAATGCTTCTTAGATCGGCATCCACAACGGCACATGCCTTTACATTGAGTTCCCGTGCTATCTCGAATATGGTTCTGAAGGCACTTCCCTTGCCCGGAATTCCCTGGTAAGGGGTGACTATTTTATAAAACCGTCCGACCCTGTGTTTCAGAAGGATGGATTCGAAATCTACTGTTGTTTCACGAACAACATCCATTGTGCCGTCGGTGGAACCGCCATCGGAGTTTACCAGAACCGAACGTGCATCAGGAAAGTACTTTGACAGACCGGCCTGAACTGCCCTTACCACATGTCCGATTGTCTTTGCGTTATTGTAACTTGGAATACCTACCAGTATGTCAGCCTCAGAGATCTCTACAATCTTCTCTTTAACTTCCTCACGTAGTATTACCGAGTTTGTTGACAACTTCTCCTGTTCCGACTGTAACAAATCATCCTCCAGAGGACACCTTCCCGAAGGTATTTTTTCGCAAGTTTCAGGTCAGATCGAGAATTTTTCTGCTCTCTCAGAACCTTCAGGATATTGACTCGCATAATATGTTCATGTTTAAATTGATATATCATATCATTAAAAAAGAGAATGTGTAAATAGATTGCGGATGGGGATGCACCTATTGTGTGGCAACCGAATCTTCTCTTTTAAGAAATCACTAACTGCCGACGGAGGACAATGTGAAAAGGATTCCAATGACAAAAGAGGGGTTTGAAAAGCTTAAAGAGGAGTTGGAGTATCTCCTTAAAGTGGAGAGACCGAAGAACATAAAGGATATAGAAGAGGCTCGTGCCCACGGAGATCTCAGTGAAAATGCAGAGTATCATGCAGCCAAGGAAAGACAGTCCTTCATTGAAGGCAGAATAAGGGAGCTTCAGGCAAAGATTGCCATGGCTCAAATAATTGATCCGTCCAAGATGAACGGCAATAAGGTTACCTTTGGAGCAAGGGTCAAAGTATACGACCTTAATTCCGACGAAGAGAAGGAGTTTCTCCTTGTCGGTCCTGACGAGGCGGATGCAAGCAGTGGAAAAATCTCGGTAACATCTCCTGTGGGCAAAGGTCTGATCGGCAAAGAGGTGGGTGATACAGTAGTAATAAAGGCTCCTGCCAAGACTATAGAATATGAGATTGTAGAGATAAACTTTGAGTAGGCTCAACAGGGCAGAGGTTTTAAATAACATTCCTCTCACTGACAGAGAGTTTATATTAAGGCTGAAGTTGCCTCCTGGCTCCCTCTCTCCAATGCCCGGACAGTTCTATTTGTTAAGGGCAACCAACACCTTTGACCCCCTTCTGAGACGTCCTTTCAGTGCTTTCAGATGGTCTGATGAGTGGGTGGATTTTCTGATAAGCGAAAAGGGAAAGGGAACTTTGGTACTGAAATCATTACGTCCGGGTGATGAGATTGATCTCCTTGGTCCGGCTGGGAATTATTTTCCTCCTCCCTCCGGGGATATGAAGCTCCTGGTAGTAGCGGGGGGAATAGGCATAGCATCGGTTTTTTCAATCCTCAGGGAGTACAATGGAGATTCTGTTCTTTTTTATGGTGCAAGAAGCAGTGATGCCCTTTTAATAAGAAAGGATATAGAGGATTTCTCAGGTGAGGTAGTTTTATGTACAGATGACGGTTCAATCGGGTTTAAGGGCTCGGTTGTGGAAAGACTCAGGCTATATATTAATGAGAGAACTCCTGAAAAGGCCATTGTTTATGCCTGTGGACCCGAGGCAATGATCACTGCATTGAAGACATATATGAAAGAGACAGGACTGAGAGGATACATATCTCTTGAAGAGAGGATGGCCTGCGGTGTTGGTGCATGTATGGGATGTGTAAAGAATACGTCAGAGGGAATGAAAAGGGTTTGTATCGAAGGGCCTGTCTTTCCGGTGGAGGTATTGTGAATCTGACGGTCAAAATAGGAAAGATGGTAATGAAGAATCCCGTTACAACAGCATCGGGAACCTTTGGTTACGGACAGGAGTATGCTGAATTTGTCGATCTCAACTGCCTTGGTGCAGTAACAGTAAAAGGCATCTCCAGAGAGCCTCGCCAGGGTAATACACCACCACGGATCTTCGAGACCCCCTGTGGTATGCTCAATTCCATCGGGCTTCAGAATGTGGGATTAGAGGCCTTTCTAAAAGAAAAACTTCCTTATCTTAGAGGCTTTGATACGAATGTTATAGTGAATATTCTGGGAGGCACAATAAAGGAGTATATAGAGCTTGCGGAGGCATTGGATGGCAGGGTGGATGCGATTGAATTGAATGTGTCCTGCCCTAATGTCAAGAAGGGTGGTATACTGTTTTCCAGTGATGAAGCCATATTCAGGGAACTGATCAGGGAAGTAAGGAAGAATGTTGTAAATTCAACTCTTATCGTGAAACTCTCGCCTTCAGCATCAAGCATACTTTCGCAGGCACGTATCTGTGAGGAGGAAGGAGCGGATGCCATCTCCATGATTAACACCATCCCGGCAATGGCTATTGATATTGAATCAAGAAGACCGAGGTTGTCAAATATTATAGGGGGGCTCTCCGGACCGGCAATCCGACCCATAGGGGTTCGAATGGTATGGGAGGTCCATAAAACGGTAAGGATACCAATTATAGGGATGGGAGGGATTATGACTGCCGGAGATGCCCTGGAGTACATCCTTGCGGGTGCCACAGCGGTAGCCATTGGTACGGCGAACTTCGTAGACCCGACAACAACAATGAAGGTTCTAAAAGGAATAGAGGATTATATGAGAAACCATGAAATAGAGGATTTCAGTTCACTGATAGGAGGGTTGATATGGGACAGAGAAGGTCGATAATAACGCTAACCACAGACTTTGGAACCAAAGATCCTTTTGTGGGTCAGATGAAAGGTGCAATTATGAATGTTAATCCCAATGTTGAGATTGTGGATATTACTCATAGCATTGATCCCCATAACATAAAAGAGGCTGCAATCGTTACCGGTATGAGTTACAGATACTTTCCTCCCAGAACCATACATGTGGTGGTTGTAGACCCTGGGGTTGGATCTGCGAGACGACCAATTCTGGTAGTAACGGAGGACCACTACTTTATAGGTCCCGACAACGGAATCTTTTCAATGGTGTACGTTATGGAGAAGCGATTTCTCAAAGTTATTCATATTACCTCTGATCACTATTTTCTGAAAAAGGGCTCTCCCACATTTCAGGGAAGGGATATTTTTGCTCCTGTAGCAGCATGGCTGGCAAAGGGGTTGCCGGTTAACAATTTCGGTGACGAGATAAATGATTACAATACTATCTTTATCCCCGAGACTAAATCCCCGACAAAAAATGCGATAGAGGGAGAGGTGATTTATATAGATCACTTTGGCAATGCCATCACCAATATAACCTCGGAACACCTGGAAACACTTCGAAACGCCGGTGCACGTGTGAGAATCGTTATGAAGGGAAAGGAGATTCCCCTTAAAACTCATTACTCCGAGGCTGAGGACAAGGGGCTCTACTGTCTGATTGATAGCTTCGGACTACTGGAGTTCTTTGTCTACAGAGGCAATGCTGCCAGGGAATTCTCAATA
>JALUAR010000051.1:5865-23236 GCA_027050975.1 Thermodesulfovibrio sp. | reverse complement strand
GCGTAGGTTTGCTCTAATGGTTAGAGTTGTTTGTTTGGTTTTCTATTTAAGTTTGCAATATTGTAAGATAATTTATATAATATAGTTATGAAAAAACTGTTGATATTATTACCAATTTCACTGATTCTGATAACAATATTTATCAGAAGCCTTTCTGGTAGAGAGAATCCTGAATCATTTCCCGGCCATCCGGTATCACTTGAGCTTCCCGAAGTTATTGAAATTGCGGGTATTGTAAAGCGTGGCGAATCCCTTTTTGATATCTTCAAAAAACATGATCTTGATCTTCAACCCCTTTACAGCATAACTCATGCCACAAAGGGTGTTTACAATATTGTCAGAATGATGCCAGGGCGTTCATATATAATAACCCTGCTTTCCTTCCCTGAAGGTACCGAAGAGATGACCTCCTTCAGATACGCAATTAACGATTCCGAATATCTGAAGGTGATAAATGTTGGAGGAGAGTATAAGGCGGAGAGGGTTAAGGTCCCATATGAACGGAGGCTGGCACTTATAATCGGTAAGATAACGGACAATCTGATAACAGCCGTGGGTAAAACACGGGAACATCAAAGGCTTGCATACACTCTGGCTGAGATTTTCGAGTCTGAGATAGACTTTGTTACGGAATTAAGAGAGAATGACAGCTTTACAATCCTTGTGGAAGAGCTCTGGCTCGATGATGTATTTAAAGGGTACGGGAATATCCTGGCAGCAGAGTTTGTTAACAATGGCAGAAGATTTTCTGCATACCGTTATGAACTTGATGGCAGGGCCTACTATTTCGATGAAAAGGGACGTTCTCTGAAAAAGGCCCTGATGAGGGCACCTCTAAGGTTCAAGTACATAAGCTCTGGATTCAGTTATAGACGCAAGCATCCTATCCTGAAGATATACAGACCTCACCTTGGGGTTGATTATGCGGCTCCTGCTGGCACCCCTGTGTCTGCTGCTGGTAACGGTACTGTGAAGTTTGCAGGCTGGAAGGGGCATTATGGAAAGTGCGTTATAATCCGGCATCCCAATGGGTATGAGACCTATTATGGTCATCTTTCAAGAATTAAGAAAGGGATTCGTAGGGGCAAGAAGGTTGTTCAGGGAGAAATAATCGGTTATGTGGGAAGCACGGGTATGGCCACAGGGCCACATCTTGATTATCGTATCAAAAGATATGGAAAATTTATTAATCCCCTCAGGATGAAGGTTCCCAGGGACAGGCCTGTACCGAAAAAATATATGGCTGATTTCAGAGAGTATGTAAGTAATTTAAAAACAGAGATTGCCATGCTGAAGAGCAGGCAGGAAAAACTCTATGCAACCAACCTGGAGAAAGGGGGCCTTTCAGACTAATGGTGCCCGGCCTCTGAGTGTCCACCTGCTGCAATATAAATGGCTTTATCCTCGGTAACGTTCTCAAGAAAGCACTGCTCATCTCCTTTTAGATGTATTGCCTCTCCTTCGTTAAGTATGCCTGAGTAAGCCCCTGAAACTCTGAAACTCCCCTTTACTGCGAGTATCAACTCTTCATGTCCTTTGCCGGGTTTTAATTCCCTTCCCTTTTCCCCTGGAGACATGACTCCGTAAATCATGTAACAGGCATGTGAGCCTGTATCCTCGTATCCGAGGATGTATTCTCCAGAACCTTTTACCTTTTTGCTGACATTAAAGACCTTCATTGTGCCTCCATTCAATATAGATTCAAACAATATTATGCCTTTTCCAAAGCCCTGGGTTCAATATAATAATACCCAGATATAGCGGCAACAAAAAACCGACACTCCTTTATATCTTATCGCTGGATTTGGGTAATAGATACCCCTAAAAGGCGACTTCCATTGCCTGACGGATTGTTCTCAGACAAATGTCATCAAACAATAAACTGATGTCTATCGAATTGTCTTTATGCCATGTATAAGGGTACAATAACTAAGAGCTTGTTATGAAGAAAGGGTATATCTGCATACATGGGCATTTTTATCAGCCTCCCCGTGAAAATCCCTATATTGAGTGGATACAGAGACAGGAAAGCGCCTATCCCTATCATGACTGGAATGAAAGGGTGAATGCCGAGTGCTATGCACCCAATGCCAGATCAAGGATACTCGATGAAGGCGGCAGGATCATACGGATTGTGAATAATTACCTGAAGATGAGCTTCAATTTCGGGCCCACCCTGATTGACTGGCTTGTGAGAGGTTCTCCCGAGGTGTACAGGTTAATCATTGAGGCTGACCGGTTGAGTGACAGGCATTACAATGGCCATGGAAATGCCATCTCTCAGGCATACAACCATATTATTATGCCTCTTGCCCGGTCTTTTGACAAGAAGACCCAGATTATATGGGGCATTAAAAATTTTATCCATCACTTTGGACGGCGGCCAGAGGGAATGTGGCTTCCTGAGGCTGCAGTTGATCTGGAGACACTTGACCTGATGGCTGAAGAGGGCATAGGTTTTACTGTGCTATCGCCCAGTCAGGCCCTCAGGGTAAGACGGATGGACAATAATGAGTGGACCGAAGTCAGTGCCGGAGAGATTGACACAACCGTACCTTACATCCAGAGACTGCCTTCCGGCAGGACAATTACCATCTTTTTCTACAACCATGAGATAGCCAGTGAGGTTGCCTTTGGTGGACTCCTGAAGGATGGGAAGGCCCTGGCAGAGAGGCTTCTCAAGCAGCTTGAGAATAGCAAATCCTCTGTTCCACCTATTGTAAGCATAGCCACAGATGGTGAAACCTATGGTCATCACCATAAGTTTACGGAGATGGCTCTCTCATACGCGATGGATTATATCCAACACTCCCGAAAGGCGGAGATTATCAACTATGCTGCCTATCTTGCCATGACTGAGCCTCAGTATGAGGTGGAGATCAAGGAGAATACATCCTGGAGCTGTTCCCATGGTGTGGAGCGCTGGAGGGCTGACTGCGGATGTACCACCGGAGGGCACCCCCAGTGGCATCAGAAATGGCGGGCTCCACTCAGAAAGGCCCTTGATCTACTGAGAGAAAGGACATGGGAGATTTACAAAGAGTATGCAGAAGAGATATTCCATAATCCCGAAGCTGCCAGAAATGATTACATCGATGTTATTCTTGATCGCTCGGAAAGAACAAAGAAAGCCTTCTTCAAAAAGCATTGCCGAAAGAGCCCTGACCGAACTGAAAGAATTACTGCATTGAGGCTTCTTGAGATGGAACGCAATAGCATGCTCATGTTTACAAGCTGTGGCTGGTTCTTCGATGACATCTCAAGGATAGAAACGGTGCAGATACTCCGGTATGCTGCCAGAGCGATGGACCTTGCAAAGGCCATAACAGGTAAAAGTCTGGAGGAGGAGTTTCTGGATATCCTTTCAGAGGCAGAAAGCAATATTCATGAAAAAGGCACTGGTGCAGATATTTATCGTGCCGAAGTCTCATCAGACAGGATTGATCATAAGAGGATAGTGGTGCATTTTGCCCTCAGTAGCACACTTGAGGAGACAGCTCAGCTAAAGCATCTGTACTGTTATGAGATACAGCCGGAGAGTACTGATAGACAATCCCGTGAAGAGGGGCTTTTGATAACCGGCCTTTTGAAGATCCGCTCTGTTTTAACGGAAGAGGAAGAGCGTTTTATCTTTGCTGCAATATGTGAAAACGGAGCCGACTGTTCTGCCTATTTGAAGGAGGCTTCACTACCGCAGAGATATGGAGAAATAAGAGATCGTCTCGTAAGTCAGTTTGCCAGAGGAATGTCTTCGTTGTATGAAGAGGTGGATGCTGTGTTCGGGCCTGATAGTTTTGGGCTTAAGGATCTCTTTAGTGATGAACAGGAAAGGCTACTGGATGGATTAGTGCGCGATCCGAAACATGAAGCACAGAGGCAGCTTGAGGAGATTTACAGGGCTAATTCTTATCTCATCTTCCTTCTGAATGACCTGGGGCTTAAGGTGCCCGGAGTTTTTAGAATGGCAGCAGAGACCGCCCTTAAAGGACAATTGCTGAGAGAGTTAAAAAACAAAGATGTCAGGCTTGAGGAGGTCTCCTTTGTGCTTGAGCAGATGAAACGTCTGAACATAGAGCTTAAGCCAGCGCCAATAGAGATAACCCTGAGACGAAGGATAGAGGAGGAGATGAAAAACTTCCAGAAAAAACCGGATCTGCTGCATCTGCAAAGAATACATAATCTTCTTTCCGTTGTCTTTGTGCTTCCCTTCCGGACAAATCTCTGGATGGTGCAGAATATCTATTACGAGATGCACAGAGAATTATGGAAGGATGTGAAGAAAAGGGCTGACACAGGAGACCGGGATGCAATGCGTTGGTGTGAGGAGTTCTGGCAGCTGGGTGAGCGGCTCTTTTTCAACATGGAGGCGATTGAACATGCTTAAATCTTTTGGACAATCTCACCCTTTTCGTTAAATCTGCAAGCCTTCATAAAAGGATCATGATAGAATGTAAACCATGCATTTTTTTCAATGCCTTCCTTTTCCAGCTGCTCTTTAAGAGAGATCACCTCAAGAGGAAAGTTGTCATAAGCCATTACCCAGAGAGGGTTGAAGTGTGCATGGGTGGGAAGAAGATCGGCAAGGTGGAGCGCAGCCTCACCGGCATCCTCTATCCATACTATCTGGTGTCCGTTGTTGTGACCTCCAGTGTGGATGACCCTGATGCCCGGGCATAACTCTGCCTCGCCATCAACCAGTTCAAGCTGTCCGCTTTCCTGGAGCCCCTCGAAATTAATTGGCCAGAAGGTGTGAGCAGATCTTCTGTTGGGAGCTTTAACATCCTCCCATTCCCGCTTCTGGATGATATGCTTTGCCTTTGGGAAGGTAAGGGTGAGGTTGTCTTCCTCTTTCATTAAGATTCCGCCGGCATGGTCGAAGTCGCAATGTGTGAGGATGACAAAATCTATATCCTCTCTGTAAAGTCCCAGCTTTTTTAAATCCTCCGGCACCTGCCACTGTTCTGTAACATTGAATATCTTTTGCTGTTTTTCTGTGAGTTTGTTGCCCAGACCAGTCTCAATCAGAACTATGGCATCCTGGCTCTTTACAAGGATGGGTGATGCCGTGAGGGGAACGAAGTTGTCCTCTGAGCAGGGATATTTCTTTGACCATAGCACCTTGGGCACAACACCAAACATGGCTCCGCCGTCAAGGGCAAACTTTCCACCATTGAGCCAGTACAGTTCGAAACATCCTATTTTCAGAGATGGTGTCATATACCCTTGCTTATATGGAAATCCTTGATTTTAATGCCGGAGTGTACACTCCGGCCCTTATGATCGAATATTTGCAAAGATACACGCCTGTAAGCTCAAAGACCATCAGGGAATAAAGTAATATTTCGAACCTTTGTAAGTCAAGGCCGAAGGCGAATATCAGGGAAAGTGCAAAAATCGGTACTACCAGTCCTGCAAATAAGGCGCCACCCAGAAAGTATGTTGAGAGGCCTCCGATTGTGAGGTGTCTCACAGAGACTCTCTCTGCCTCACCGTGGAGTGATTTCATTACAAGGGCTGTCATGATCAAAAGGAGTACTGTGAGCATAAGGATGAAATTAATGCCTGTTAATATGTCTGTATTGCCATAGCCGCTTTTTGTAAAGGCGAAACTGAGTATATGAATGGCTGTGCCTGCCATGATGGCCTGCAGAAAGAAAAGTGCTGGTTCAAGCAGGGACCGCCAGAAGGGTATCGCCTTTACAAAGGAGAGCATGAATCCGGGATAGGCAGCAAAGAGTATTGCTGAAATTATTCCGGCTATTTTAAGGGTTGTGTTCACACCGGAGACATTCAGAACGGGTATGGTAAATGTTGCAGAGAGTGTATAAAGGAGGGATGTGATACTGAAAAGTATATTGAACAGGAGCCCTCTGCTTATCCATGAGGTCCTGATATTGGCAAGTCCGCGCCAGAATCGTTCCATTCTTCCTAAATAAAGCAGATGTGTAAGCCCATACCCAACAAAGTTCAGGGTTATTGATAGCCATAGTCCCGGGATGTAATCAAAAATTACAGAAGAGAGAAAAAGCCCGGGGCTTACGGCGCCGAAAAAAATCGCCGGCATCAGCATCTGGTCTCTGATGCCCCGTTCGCCGTTGCCTGTCCAGTCCTTCTGGAAAATATAGAGTTGTCTTTCTGTCCTGATCATCTTGTTCTCCTCTGTTTTTAAATTTTTTGATGTTTCCTTTAAACTTTTTCAAAAAGTAAGAATGTCTTTTAAACGAACATTAGAGGAAATTTCTGGGGAACCCTTCCTGGCGAAGTGAAGCGACTCTCTATTGTAAAGTAGAAAGCAAAAATCAATGTTTGAGGCCTTAAGGCCGAGTTTTGATTTTTGAGCGTAACGAGCCCTGGAAGGGTCAAAAATTTCCTCAGGAAGTGAAAAAGGCATTCTTGCTTTATATAACTAAATTTAAACATGCTCACCTTCTTGGTAAAAAATAGACTGACGGTTCAGTACCAAGCTCTTCCTTCAACCTGAATCCATTCCGCTGTTTTATCAATCTGGAGACCTTACTTTCGGGATCATTAAGATCACCAAAGTAAAGGGCCTTTCCGATACATGAGATAACGCACATGGGGGTGGCTTCGGGCGCTATGCCTGGCTCAAGCCCCCTGCTGATGCCCTCATCTATCCTTTTGTAGCAGAAGTCACACTTCTGCATTGTGCCTGTCTGGTGCTCTGTATAACGTTTTGCCTCCCAGAGGTTTCCATTGCCGGGGAAGTATCTCCTGTCCACGGCAATAAAGGTTCTTGCCTGATAGGGACATACCACTGCACAGTAACGGCAGCCCATGCATTCATCCTGATCAACAATTACAATGCCATCGGTTCTCTTTTTTGTTGCACCCGTGGGACATGCCTTCAGGCATTCAGGATCATCACAATGCATGCATCTCAGGGGAATAAACATCCTCTCGACATGAGGAAACTCGCCTTCCTCCTGTTCAATTACCTTTACTCGTACGATATCGGGCCCTAAGCCGTGAAAGAGCTTGCATGAGATTGTGCAGGTCTGGCAACCCAGACATTTCTTCAGGTCTACAACCATTGCATACCTTTTCATCTGCTTGCTCCCTTTAAACACGCATAAGACAACTCAAAGATCTTAAGAGGATGGTATGACGTGCAGGACTCGGTCAAACCATCCTTCATTTTAATCGATTGTTATTTTATATACTTTCACCTTCACTATATCAGCGCTGCTACCGCCGGCATCGAACAGTCTCTGATCGGGATACATGAACTCATTAAGACTCGGTATCTTCAGATCCTTTGCAAAAGGCACAGCCCAGTTACCGAACTGGCCTGTAACAAGCACCGTATCAGGCCTGATACCCTCCCTTACAATCGCCCTGCAGGTCTTCTTTTTCACAGGAGACTCCACCACCACTGTGTCACCATCCTCTATGCCAAGCTTTTCGGCAACCGAGGCATTGATTACTATGCCACCGAAGCCAGTTACATACTTTGCCATCTCTGCCATGATAGGCAATGAGGCATTGCTTCCCCAGGCATACTGCATACTTCTTGTATTGACCATATAGAAGGGGTATTCGTCGGGGTCTAAGCCAAGAGCCCTGACAGATTCGTCCCATTTTTGGGAGAAGTCCTCACACCTGGGAAGGGCCTCATATTCCTTTAGCTGTTCCTCCCACCACTTAATACCCTTGTCTTCCAGTCGCCTTTTCAGTTCCTCACCTATAATCTTTAGCCTTCCCTGATAGGGTATCTCATAACGGAGTCCCCACTTCACCATTACAGGATGAAGAAAGTGCCTGATAAATGGATAGACAACAGTGAAATAGCCGTTTTGTTTAAACCACTCCAGGTCTCGCTCCTCTTTTCCATTGGTAAGTAGCCTCACTGAGGCCCTGCAGAGCCTGTCCCATATCTCTTCTATGGAGTATCTTCTATCAGGATTGAGCATATAGTTGTAACCTCTTCCCTGGAGTCTGATACCGAGGATAATGCCAGCATTTATTGCCTCATTGTATTCCTTCAGGATGCCTGTACGGATTGCCAGTTCGGTGCTGAGTTCTGTCATATCCATGGTGTTGTAAGGAGGGGCAGTTCCTGGCTGGCGGAGGGCAAAGCCGTACTCCTGCCAGTATGCCTCAGAGTGAGTGGAAGGTCCCACTCTGAAGAGCTGAAGCCCTTCAAGGTCCGTATGTTCTGGAAGAATCACATCAGCATACCAGTTTGTCTCATCAAGGGTATATCCGATGGATACGATAAAGGGAAACTCCTTTGTGGTTTCTTCCATAAGGTCTGTGTAATACATGGACATATTCGGATTGGTTCTATAAATAATCCATACATCAGGATAGGTTGGCTTTTCCCAGTTCTCCGGACTCTGGCTGAACCACAACCATGCATGCGGTACAGGTGATAGAAAGGGTGACCATCCTGTGTTTCCCACAAGGGGAACTAGTTCGGTGTAATGGGACCTTGTCTTTGGAAGATTGGCTCTTCTTTCGGGATCTGTGGGATTAAGAAAGTTCTGAAAGAATCCGTCCTCTCCTGGCCATATGCTTGACCATCGGTCATGATGGGGTCTGTTCAGCCTCTGGGATGCTCCTACAGAACCTCCGGCAACCTCAAGGGAGCCTGTAAGCATTGCCAGGATAGTACGAGCCCAGCATGCCTGATATCCACCGGGACCGTTGCTGATAGTTTTACCCAGGGTGATAGCCACAGGTCTTAGAGGTATCTTCTCACCGCAGATCTCTATCTCTGCACCTATGCTGGCATTTTCAATCATCTCCCTGGCGATCCTTCTGATTGTGGAGGCAGGTACATCGCAAACCTCTGAGGCCCACTCAGGGGTATAGGCTCTCATATGTTCAAGAAGAAGCTGAAAGGCAGGTCTACACTCTGCCTCGTCATAGATCCACTCTTCACCGTCTGGACCGCGTTCCTTTGCCCGCACTCTGTATTTGCCTGTAAGGGCAAAGTCTTTGATAGAGGGATCATTGTAGATCTTCGAAGCGCCCTCTACACTGTCCCAGACAAGGACCTCTCCGGTCTCTATATCTCTCAGGTAGTACCCCCTTGGACCTATCAGATATGGACTATTGGTTCTTTTTTTGATAAAGTCGATGTCACAGACCTTTTCCCAGGCCATCTCATGGAGGATTACATTAATCATGGCATACATAAAGGGGGCATCTGTCTTTGTCTTTATTGGTATCCACTCATCCGAGGTTACGGCACTTACGGAAAGATGTGGTTCAGCCTGAATTCTTTTGTATCCTCGCTCTCTGGCATCGGCATGCCTCATTGCGCCTGAAACACCGGCAGAGGCATTTGTGTTATGGCCAAAGGAGAGAGTCCATCTGTTTCGTGGAGTGTCAGAGGCAACAATGAAGGCCCTGTGCCAGAGTTCACCGTAGAGATGCTCGGCATGGTAGCATTTTGAACCCTCGCCACCTCCAAGAGTAAAGTCTATCGGTCCCCAGGCAGACAGAAAGGCAGGAAAGGTGCCGCCATACCCTGCAGGAGAGCCTGCCTCACCCATGGAGACGGCAAGACGGGGATACCCCTTCTCATCAAGAAGGCCCTTCTTTCTTATCTCTCTCAGTTTTTCCGCAACAAGTTCAAGGGCCTCATCCCATGTGGCCTCTCTGAATCGAGGGTCTTCGTTTTTGCCTTTTTTTGGATTTGTACGGATCAGTGGTGTCTTGATCCTGTTCGGATTGTACATCTTCTGAACAAGGCCATATGCCTTAACACATACCCTGCCCTCACCAGGACTTATTCCGGCACAGTCAAAGTCAGGCTCAATGTGTCTGACAATCCCGTCCTCTACGATCATCTTGAAAGGATCAGGTCCGTTGTAACATTGAAAGCAATATGTCTTGACCTCTTTCATAGGGGCTCCCTGTCGGTGACGGATTTTGGTTTACGGCTTTATTGTCAGGGTGGTGGTATTGCCTCCGAGAATGAGATAACAAGGCAATGCCACCACCCTGAGTCGTTCTGCAGATGGTTAAATTGCAGGTATGTTTATAAAGTTGATACATAAAGCTCTGCCCCTTTAATGATGTCTTGCCATTGCTCATTAAACGTAAATCCCCTTGGATAGGGGGCATACTCAAGCATAAAGGCCAAAAAACCCATCAGCCCTGTCTTTAGCATCTCTCTTAGATAGATCCTGGAGAGAAAATCAGGAAGATCATCCTCTAACTTTCCAGACTCCTTTACAATTTTTCCTCTTAATCGTTCAATCATGTGCTGAAATTCGAGCCCTTCCCTGAACATCTCCTGTATTGTCCTCTTTGTCTGCTGTATCGCGTTGATGCTTTTTTCTACAAACTCAATGGTGGAGGCTTCGGCATAACCATAGTGTGGAACCATTATTCTCTCCGCCCTGATCTTCTCCAATGACCTCAATGATTCAATCTCGTCATTTATCTCAAAAAGCGGAGGACTTGCAGCAGGGATATAGATATTGTTCAGATCAGGATACTGCAAACAGGCCAGATCTCCTGGAAAAAGTGTTCCCGATGACTCCTCTAAATAGCAGACATTGTCCGGCGAATGTCCTGGAGCATGAATCACTCTCAGTTTTACTCCTCCGCCAAGGTCAATAATCTCACCGTCTGTTACGGGAAAGACCCTCTCCGTCCCCACAGGGTAGGCCTCTCCGAAGCGTTTGATTAACTCTGTCCTGAAAACCATTCTTGCTCCACCCACTATCTTTGCGAAGTTCTTGACGTAAAAGGCAGACCTCTTATGCACTATAACCCTGGCGTTGGGAGCCTCTTTAAGCAATGCTCCCGTTGCTCCGGAATGATCAATATGGAAATGGGTAAGAAGAATGTAGCTGATCTCTGATGGCTCTATCCCAAAGCTTTTCAGTTTATCCTTGACCACAGAGGCAGAAGAGGGAAACCCTGGATCTATTAATGCTATATGTTCCGCTCCCCTGACCAGATAGCTTGCCACCAGCCTCTTATGGCCAAAGGCTTCTGTATCAATCTCGAAGATGTGTTTATCAATCGCTTTCATTAAAAGAGTTTCCCTTTATATGTACTGATCCGAAAATGTTATGGAAAAGAGGCTGCCTGACTGATTAAATATCAGCATTTTTATATACTCAAGAATGATGCCAGAACCTGGTTGACAGTGGGAAAAGTGAAAAATTCAGTAAAATTAAGCACTTATAACTGCGCTGGCGAGAGTATTCAAAGTAAGAAAATGCAAATTTGCAGAATATTGCATGCAGTGTTCTGCAGCGCTACACAGAAGCCACTATCCTGAGAAGGAAACAGAGGGTGACAGAATTTAAGGAATTTGAGTTTGACTGTCAGAAAATTTTCCCGTAATTTAAAGACTTGACACAAAAATCCTCCATTTCTGTTACAATAGAATGTAGATACCGTGTTGTATGGACCGGGTTAATGATTAATAAGAAAGAGTTGTTTTGCTTCCTTCGTTAGTAATTAAAGATATTAAGATTGAGACCCCTATAATTCAGGGGGGGATGGGTGTCGGTGTTTCGCTCTATCCTCTTGCGAGTGCTGTTGCGGCTGAAGGTGGAGTAGGAATCGTCTCAAGTGCTGTCCTGGACAGACTCCTCACCAAAAGATACAATAAAAAGTTCAATGCCTACGAGGCTGCCTACGCAGAAGTTTCCCTTGCCAAAAGTAAAGGAGGAGTAGCCGGCATAAACATCATGGTCGCAATTATGCGCGACTATGAGGCCTCTGTAAAGGGTGCCATTGATGCAGGTGCTGATATGATTATCTCCGGAGCCGGGCTTCCCCTTTCTCTGCCTTCCATTGCAAAACCAAAGGATACGGCCCTTGTACCAATTATTTCTTCGGCAAGGGCACTGGAGATTATATGCAGAAAGTGGGAAAGGCAGGGATACCGGCCTGATGCGGCAGTGCTTGAAGGGCCTCTTGCAGGGGGACATCTGGGATTTCAGCTTGATCAGATAGACCGAGAGGAAAACAGGCTGGAGAATCTTCTTCCTCCTGTAAAGGATGTGGCAAAGAAATACGGTGACTTTCCCATAATCGTTGCTGGTGGAATTTATACCCATGAGGACATCAAGTACTTCTTAGAACTTGGAGCAGACGGAGTACAGATGGGCACCAGATTTCTTGCTACGGTTGAAAGTTCCGCTACCGATGAATACAAAAAGGCTGTTGTAATGGCCAGGAAGGAAGACATTGTTGTTGCAGACAATCCCGGCTCTCCATGTGGACTTCCTTTCCGTGTGCTGAAATACTCTCCTATGTATGTAGAAGCCCTTGCACGCAAGCGTCCGCCAAAGTGTAATAAGGGATATGTTCTTATGAAGGACAGCGAAGGAAGGCTTACAAGATGCCAGGCAAGGGAAAGTAACGAGTCCAGTTTCTGCATCTGTAACGGACTGCTTAGTTCCGCAGGATACAATCCTGACAAAGAAAATCCCCTTTATACTGTTGGCACAAACGCCTATCGAGTAGACCGAATAATGTCTGTCAAGGAACTGATGGATGAGTTAAAGGGAATTAAATCTCCCCAGGAAGTGACATCAACAGAGAAACAGCCCCTTTTCACTTAAAAAACTTTTAATTTTCCAGAATCCGTTCAGACTCCACCATACCACTCCTTCCTGAATTTGTCGGTTTTTTCGTTACTGCTAGATCTTGTGTTTTTATTCCTTCAAGCCGTATCTGGCGATCTTGTAGTACAGGCTCCTCAGTGATATCCCCAGCAGTTGTGCCGTCTGTTCACGGTTTCCCTTTGTCTGTTCAAGTGCTCTGACAATGGCATTCCTCTCTGCCTCCCTTAATACCTCATCAAGGGGGCGTGCCTTTGCGGTGGATGAGGCCCTGTCTGACGGATCTGTATACAGAGGTGGTAGATGTTCATAATCGATTATCTTTTCATGGGCCCTCATGTTAATCATTGCCCTGCCAAGAACATTCTCAAGCTCCCTGATGTTGCCAGGCCATCTGTATTGAACAATAGCTTGCATAGCCCTTGGAGTAAGCCCCTTTACCTCTCTGCCAAGAACCTGGTTCAGGCGGTGAACAATGTGTTCAACAATAAGGGGAATATCCTCTTTTCTTTCCCTGAGGGGTACGATCTTAATGGGGACAACATTGAGACGGTAATAGAGGTCTTCCCTGAATGTGCCCTCCTTTATCTTCTTCTCCAGGTCAGAGTTTGTTGCCGCAATTATCCTTACATTAACAGGAATCTGTTCAGTTCCTCCGACCCTTCTGATCTCATGTTCCGTCATAACTCTCAGAAGCTTGCTCTGTAGAGAGAGGCTCAACTCTCCAATCTCGTCTAAAAATAGCGTTCCGCCGTCTGCCTCCTCAAAGAGCCCCTTTTTCCCTCCCTTTCTTGCTCCGGTAAATGCACCCTCTTCATAACCGAACAGTTCGCTCTCAAGCAGATTCTCAGAAATGGCTGCACAGTTTACCCTGACAAACTGTGCATTTTTTCGTGGACTTGCATTATGAATGGCATGGGCAAACAGTTCCTTTCCGGTGCCGCTTTCCCCAAGCAGGAGCACGGTGGCGGGAGTTACAGCAGCCCGCTGTGCCTGCTCCTTTGCCTTTAGAATTGCTGGACTCTCTCCGATTATATCATCCCATGTGTATTTTGCCTGTAGATGACGGATGAGTTTTTTTGCCTTTGTCAGTTCCTCTGTCAGAGCGATTATCTCGGATATATCATGTATGACACCAACGCTTCCCCTGATTTTACCATCCACAAATATGGGAGCAACATTTACTATCACCTCACGCTTCATCGGGCCAACCTTCATTCTCACATTATGGACGGGTTTGCCGGTTCTCAGTACCTTAAGATGCATGCTCTCTCCTTCGGCAATATCCACTGTAACAGGTTTGTTCAGAACAGCCTCCTTTGGAAGCCCTGTTATCCTTGTATAGGCGGGGTTAACGATTATATTTCTGCCTTTTTCGTCAGCCACAGAGATGGCATCCTCAGATGCCTCTATAATCGCCTCAAGCAGGGTGCGGGCACTCCACAGGTCTGATACCTGGTCAGAAAGATGGGTAATCTCGGTAATATCCCTGAATACTGCCACAGCACCGTAGACATTTCCGCTGCTGTCTTTCAGGGGATACCTGTTGGTAAGAATAACCGTATCTCCGATATACTGCTTTTGGTTAATCTCCTCCCTGCCTTCCCTGACCACAATATGAAGCCTTGTGTTGGGGATTACATCAACTGCTGGCCTGCCTATTGCCGAGGCTGCTGAGATGCCGGTGATTCTTTCTGCAGCCTTGTTGAAGAGTCTGATATTGCCATCACAGTCTACCGCAATGATCCCGTCCTGGGTGAGATCAAGGATCGAGTTGATAGCCTCTTCAGAAAGCTTTGCAAACATTTTTTAATTAAAGTCTACTTCTGTGCATAACCAATGCTTTTAAGGGCCTCTTCGATCTCTCCAAGAATTGCAGGATCATCTATGGTAGATGGCATCCGGTACTCTTGGCCATCAGCGATCTTTCTCATGGTGCCACGGAGTATCTTCCCGGATCTGGTCTTGGGAAGCCGTTTAACAATCAATACCTGCTTGAAGCAGGCAATGGGACCAATCTGGTTGCGCACCATTTGAATCAGATCTTCCTTTATCTTCTCATGATCATCATTAACACCCGCTTTGAGCACTACAAACCCAAGTGGCAACTGCCCTTTAAGAGAGTCTGACACACCCACAACTGCACACTCAGCCACAGCCGGATGCTTTGCCACCACCTCCTCCATTGCACCTGTTGAAAGACGATGGCCAGAGATATTTATCACATCGTCAATACGGCCCATGATCCAGACATACCCGTCTTCATCTATATAACCACCATCGCTTGTGTAATAATAACCAGGATACATGCTCAGGTAGGACTCCACAAACTTGTCATCCTTTTTCCACAGAGTGGGAAGTGTTCCAGGAGGAAGTGGTAGCTTAATGGCTACAATACCCTCCTGGTTTGGTCCTAACTCTTTTCCGTTGGTGTCAAGTATCTTTACATTGTATCCAGGCACAGGTTTTGTCGATGATCCAGGCTTAATGGGAAACTCTTCAATCCCCATGCAGTTTGCAGTTATTGGCCAGCCTGTCTCGGTCTGCCACCAGTGGTCAATCACGGGTTTGTTAAGGAGATTACTTGCCCAGTGGTATGTATCAGGATCAAGGCGTTCACCTGCAAGAAAGAGATATTTAAATCCTGAAAGATCATATTTTTTCAGATACTCGCCATTTGGGTCTTCCTTCTTTATTGCCCTGAAGGCTGTGGGTGCAGTGAAGAGCACCTTGACGCCATGCTGGGAGATTACACGCCAGAAAGCACCGGGATCAGGTGTTCCAACAGATTTTCCTTCATATAGGATGGTCGTGCATCCAGTTATCAGGGGGCCGTAAACAATGTAAGAGTGGCCCACTACCCATCCCACATCCGAGGCAGCCCAGTAGACATCTCCAGGTTTTACATTATAAATATGCTCCATGCTCCATCTGAGTGCAACAGCGTGTCCTCCATTGTCGCGAACCACTCCCTTTGGTACACCTGTTGTTCCGGATGTATAAAGGATATAAAGAGGGTCTGTTGCCTTTACAGGCACACAATCAACCGGTTCGGCCTTGCTTATCAGTTCTTCCCAGTCAAGGTCTCTTCCTGGTGTCATCTCTGCCTTTACCAGATTTCGCTGGTAGATAATGCATTTTTCAGGTTTGTGTGATGCCATCTCAATGGCACTGTCAAGGAGGGGCTTGTACTCTATAAGCCGTGTAACCTCAACGGCTCCGGAGGCGGAGACGATAACTTTGGGTTTTGCATCATCTATTCTTACGGCAAGCTCGTTTGCTGCAAAGCCACCAAACACCACAGAGTGAACAGCTCCAAGGCGGGCGCAGGCAAGCATGGCAACAGCAGCCTCTGGAATCATGGGCATGTAAATCACCACTGTGTCACCCTTGTCCACCCCTAAACTCCTGAGAACACCTGCAAACCTGGCTACATAGTCTCTGAGTTCCCTGTATGTGAACTTCCTGATCTGATTGGTTACCGGACTGTCATAAATCAGTGCTGTCTGCTCTGCCCGGCCATTTTCAACGTGACGATCAAGGGCGTTGTAGCAGGTGTTAAGCTCTCCTCCAACGAACCAGCGGTAAAAAGGTGGATTGGAGTCATCCAGAACACGTTCATAGGGCTTGAACCATGTTATCTCCTTCGCAGCCCTGTCCCAAAAGCCTACGGGATCGTTAATACTTTCCTGATAAATCTCTTCATACCTCCCCATACATTCCTCCTTAAATTAATAAGGTTTTCCCCCACCATATGAGTATCTTAAATCTTAATAAAGCAGTGCAAGAAATTGCAATCTGGCAAGATATAATTGAGACAGCAAAGTTCAAATATCAAACCATTGATTTGCCTTCTTTTCCGCAGCCTTGATGAATAGACTGCTTTAGAAAGCTTCACGTCTCGATCATTTCTTTTGTGACAATAATAGGGTTGGCTGGTAGGGAATACTTATTTATCTGCATGTAAGACGGATGGAAGCTTTGAAGGAGTTCGAGATAGTTATCAAATGGCTCCCCTACTTAAAGGTTTTAATCACTTGATTTAATCAATCGATTGTTTTATATTTATTAGTGAGAGGAGAGAGCATGGCAAAGAATTTGGAATCAATTCCTCGCAAGAGCGGACGTGGCGGTAAGGCGATTGCTCGTCTTCTGGATGCAGGAGTGGATGCCTTCGCCCGATATGGGTTGGAGGGGATCGCTACCAGACAACTGGCAAAAGCAGCAGGGGTGAACGTTGCGGCAATCGCCTACTACTTCGGCGGCAAAGAAGGCTATTACCTTGCCGTAGTAAGACACCTGGTACAAGAGCGAGCCAAACCGGTGCGAGACCTTATTGAAAGGATCAGGGGCGAACTGTCGGCTTCAAGAGAGAGTCCAGAAACGTCTGCTCGGCTTCTGCTACAGCTACTCCAGGATCTGGCAGTAACCATAATGCTGAAGCACGACGCCGTAGCCATAGCAAGTATCTTCTCCCGCGAGCAGCTACGGCCCACGGATGCTTTTGATGTGATTTACGAGGGGGTGATTCAACCAATGCACCAGTTGGTGTCTCAGCTTGTCGCCCAGGCTACCAGAAAGCCACCCGACGCACCAGAAACCATTATCCGCGCACATGCGTTACTGGGGCAGGTATTCCTTTTTCGAATTGCGGGAACCACTCTCTGTCGTCGGCTGGGGTGGAAGCATATCACCAAGGCTCGTGCTGAGCACATTGCCAATATCATTGCTGAGATGGCATGTCGAGCCGTTGGCTTAGATTTTCGCCAAATTGACAGTGAGAATACAGGGGGGCGAGATGAAACGTAAAG
>JALUAR010000051.1:0-5855 GCA_027050975.1 Thermodesulfovibrio sp. | reverse complement strand
AACGTAAAGTGATCGTTCTGGTGATTGTAGTATTGAGCATGGTGGCTGTAGTTGGAGGGGCATGGCTTTGGATAGGGAGAGGAGTACCACCTTCCAAGGTCCTGGAGCTAATACGATCCCACCTCAAAGGGGACGTGTCCACTCTTGCTACCTTGGAGTTGCAGGGAAACGTAGAGGTCAGAGAGGTACGCATAGGTTTCCAGGTGGCCGGTCGGATTTTGAAATTGTTGGTTGATGAAGGAAATACAGTGGAGCCTGGTCAAGTCCTTGCTGAACTTGAGTCTGGCTATTTTGAGGACGCGGTAAAGCAGGCAGAAGCAGCACTGGAGGCACGCAAAGCAGAGCTTTTGCGCTTGAAGAACGGCTCAAGGCCGGAGGAGATAGCACAAGCCCGTGCAACGACGTTAGCCCGCCGTGTAGCCTTTCTCAATGCTCAAACGGAGTTTACACGCATCCAGAAGCTCGTTGGTAGTGGAGCGGTATCAAGACAGAAATTCGATAACGCTAAAGCAGTTCTTGATGAAGCCGAAGCGCAGTTGAGGGCTGCAGAAGCGTACCAGAAACTCGTGGAACTCGGTCCAAGAGAGGAAGACATTGCGCGAGCAAGGGCCCTGGTCCAACAGGCACAGGCCAAACTGGCCGAGGCCAGGAGACGACTACGAGATTGTCGGCTGCTGTCGCCGGTAAGCGGCATCATCCAGACACGAGTACACGAACCGGGTGACTATGTGAACATTGGCGAGCCGGTATTTATCATCACATTGACGAATCCTGTATGGGTGCGCGCATATGTCAACGAGTTGCAACTGGGACGTATTCGCCCGGGCATGACAGCCATGGTACGAACCGATACCTACCCGGATCGCCTGTACCAAGGAAGGATAGGGTTCATATCGCCAGTAGCAGAATTCACCCCCAAGACAGTTGAAACCAGGGAAATCCGAACAGACCTTGTCTACAGAATTCGCGTGATTGTGGAGGATACAAAAGGTGAGTTGCGACAGGGTATGCCAGTGACAGTTATCATACCCCTAAGTTCGCAAGGCAGGGAGTAAGGTGAAAACATGGCGTCCCAAGTGTTTATTAGTCTCAACGAGGTTCGGAAACAGTTTTCTGCTGCTGACCGGCCGGTACTGGAATGCGTAACAGCCAATATTTACGGCGGGCGGATCACAGGATTGGTTGGCCCTGATGGTGCTGGCAAGACTACCTTGATGCGTCTAATGGCTGGGTTGTTGGAGCCCACCCAGGGACGCATCAAAGTGGCTGGATATGACACTGTGGGGCAAGTCTCAAGCGTTCACACAATAGTAAGCTACATGCCGCAGAGATTCGGTCTGTATGAAGATCTGACAGTGATGGAGAACCTGCATCTCTATGCAGATCTTCGCGGCGTGGTTGGGAAGCACCGACAGGAAACGTTTGAGCGTTTGCTTGCATTTACAGGCCTGAGGCCATTCACCTCTCGGCTGGCGGGGAAACTCTCTGGAGGGATGAAACAGAAGCTTGGCCTGGCGTGCGCCTTAATTCACAGACCCCTCGTGTTGTTGCTCGACGAACCGAGCGTAGGAGTGGATCCGGTCTCCCGTCGGGAACTGTGGAAGATGGTGAATGAGTTGGTTGATGAAGGGACGGCAGTAATTTGGAGCACGGCCTACATGGACGAGGCTCAACGATGCGACGAGGTCTTGCTTCTAAACGAGGGCAAGCTCTTATATCAAGGCAAGCCTGAAGATCTGATAAGACAAGTCGAGGGACAGACATTTATAGTAGAGACGACCGAGGATAGCCGGCGACAGCTTCTGGCCAAGGCCTTAGAGCAACCGGATATTCTTGATGCCGTTATTCAGGGGCGGAAAGTTCGTTTGATTCTGAAAACACCTACTGCAGTACCCCCTGCACTGGGTACAAATGTCCAGGCAAGACCGACGTCGCCCCGGTTTGAGTATGCCTTCATGGTGTTGCTGAGTGGCATTCCCAAGACTCGCATCTCCAACGTAACATCGCACATATTTCAGAAGCTGCATGAGGCCGGTACAGCGACACGGGACGTGGTTGTCGAAGCCCGGGATTTGACGAAACGTTTTGGCTCTTTCACTGCGGTAGATCAGGTCAGCTTCACGGTTCGTCGCGGTGAGATTTTCGGCCTGTTGGGACCCAATGGAGCAGGCAAAAGCACCATCTTCAAAATGATGTGCGGATTGCTCCGGCCGACCTCGGGTAAGGCAGAGGTCGCTGGAGTGGACCTGACTATGGCTCCCGCAAAGGCACGAGAGCGGCTGGGTTACATGGCTCAGAGGTTTAGCCTGTACAGCGACTTGAGTGTTCATCAGAACCTTGAGTTTTTTGGAGGCGTCTATGGCCTGAAAGGACGCAGACTCCAGAAGACGATACACAGGATGATTGAAGAATTTGAGCTCGCCCCGTTTATCAATTCAAATGCTGGAGACCTTCCTCTGGGTTTCAAACAACGGTTGGCTATGGCTTGTGCCATCATGCATGAGCCACAGGTGCTGTTCCTGGATGAGCCAACCAGCGGCGTCGATCCGATAACGAGGCGCGAGTTTTGGATCCGCATTAATGCAATGGTCGATCAAGGTATGACTATTATAGTCACGACACATTTTCTTGACGAAGCCGAATACTGTGATCGTATTGCGATGATTTACCAGGGAAGGATTATAGCCACCGGCACCCCAGATGACCTCAAACGATCGATCCAGTCGGAGAACCTGCCTGAACCAACGCTGGAAGACGCCTTTATCGAGATGATCCAGCGTCACGAGCGATATGAGTTAGAGGTTGCATAATTGAGGAGGAAGGGATGGGCCAAAATCTCACAGGAGAGTCACAATACGTGGATGTACAACCACAAAGAAGCCGTCTGCGCTGTATTTGGGGCCTGGTGCGCAAGGAAACTTACCAGATGCTGCGCGATCCAAGCAGTGTCGGGATAGGAATCGTCCTGCCGCTGCTGCTCCTTTTCCTGTTTGCCTATGCCGTATCCTTGGATGTGAGGAATATAGAGCTTGCAGTGGTGTGTGAAGACAACTCACCGATTGTTAATCGCCTGCTGGCCTCTTTTCAGAATAACAAGTACTTTATGGTCCATGTCGCCCGGGATCGGCGAGAGGTTCAGGATGCCCTTATAGGAGGACGGCTCAGTGGTGTATTGGTGATACCAGCAGACTTCGCCAGCCGCGTTGAACGTCGTAGCTTGAGTCCACTTCAGTTGTTGGTTCGTGGGAGCGATGTTAGTACCGCTTCACTTGTGCAGAATTATGTCCAAGGAGTGTTACGTAATTGGCTCATACAGGAAGGGCTCAACGCAGGACAACGAAACAGTGGCGAGATCGTGAGGATCGAATCACGAGTCTGGTTTAACCAGGAGAGCGAAACACGCGCTGCCTTGCTTCCAGGCTCAATTGCCGTCATCATGACACTTATTGGTACCTTGCTAACGGCCCTGGTTGTCGCGCGTGAATGGGAACGAGGAACGATGGAAGCCCTGTTGGCAACGCCGATTACACGAGGGGATATAGTCCTGAGCAAGTTTATCCCCTATTTCATTCTCGGAATGCTGGCGATGGAGTTAGTAGTCGCCGTTTCAACCCTGGGGCTGGGGGTTCCATTGCGAGGTTCGTTGTGGGTTCTAACCATGGTCTCTGCAACGTTTCTTTGTTCAGCTCTGGGGTTGGGCCTGCTGATTTCTTCAGTAACGCGCAACCAATTTGTGGCAAGTCAGGTCTCGCTGATTGTCGGATACTTACCCGCCATCATTTTGTCTGGGCTTGTTTTCGAGATTGATAGCATGCCCAGGCTGATTCGGTACCTGACCTACGTGATGCCGCCGCGCTACTTTGTCTCAGTCCTGAGGACGCTGTTCCTGGCTGGCAATGTCTGGCAGGTGATTGTGCCGAACACGGTCGTTCTGTTGGTGTTTGCTGCATTCTTCCTAACAGTGACGATCCGAAAAACGAAGATGAACCTGGAATGATTACGGGAGAATATTGATGCTAAATCGTATTGTCAGACTAATTATCAAAGAGTTCCTGGCGATTTGGCGTAATCCGCACAACCGCATCGTCTTGCTGGTCCCACCCCTGATGCAGCTGTTGGTGTTCAGCTTTGCCGCTACTCATGAAGTCAAGAATGTCCGGCTCGGTATATACAGCGAAGATCGCGGTTCTGCGGCTCGTGAACTGATCTCCCGTTTTGCATCTGCTCATCGTACTTTCTCTCATGTACAGTATTTCCAGGATTTAGACGACGTACATCGTGCAATAGATACACAAGATGTGATAGCTGTAGTTCATATTGGCCCGACTTTTTCGAGGGACCTGGCATCCGGGACACCAGCCGCTCTTCAGATACTCCTGGATGGCCGGAGAGCCTATGCTGCTCAGGTGATATCTGGTTATATTGGTCAGATTACCAATAGCTTTGTTAGTGAATACGTCGCTGCCTCAATTAATCCATCAAAGCCTGTAACAGATGCGGCTTCCATTAAACTCGTGTCCCGAGCCTGGTTTAATCCGAACCTTGATTCTGTCTGGAGTACTGTTCCAGGGCTGGTTGGGATCCTGACCAACCTTATCGCGCTCATCGTCACGTCTCTTTCAATTGCGCGAGAAAAGGAGTTGGGAACGTTTGAGCAACTCTTGGTATCTCCGCTCAGGCCATTAGAAATCCTGATAGGTAAGACGACACCTGCGATGGTACTGGGCCTTGGAGAGGGAATGGCGATGGTGGCTATCGCCACACTTGTGTTTGCATTGCCCTGTGAGGGGTCGCCGCTTCTTTTGTTTGGTTCCTTGCTCGTGTCTCTATTCTCAACGATCGGGATTGGTTTGTTGATTTCGTCGCTTGCCAAGACACAACAACAGGCCTTTTTCGGAGCATTCGCATTCTTGGTACCTGCTATCCTTCTCAGTGGCTTTGTTACACCAGTGGAGAACATGCCTGCCTGGTTGCGGTGGGCGATATACGTAAATCCCATTTACTACATTATCTTGATTGTCAAGGGAATTCTTCTTGAGGGAATGAAGACGTCAACTGTCTTGCAACTGGCCTGGCCGATGGTGCCGATTGGTCTCGTAACCTTGGTGATAGCCGGATGGACGTTCCGTCAAAGACTGGAGTGACCAACGAGGAGAACACTAATGAAGAGTAAGGGGAGACCATTCGTGCCCAAATCAAAGCCGAAGAGGCCCGAACAAGGCAGGCTGTCGTAGGCGGTCGTGGCGCTTTATCGAGCACTTGGTGGGGGGATGGTCGGAAGAATCTCTGAACCTGGTTATTTCCGAAATAGCAAGGAAAAACAGAAGATGGCTGCGCTGTTAGAAGGGAAGTGAAGACCCGTCCCTGTATGTTAAGAGGATATATTTTTATCTGCTGGGTTGTCCTTTCCCTTTGATTATCTTTACTTTTAAGATGTCCTTAAAGTTTCTTACAGCCCTGTCTGCGTGGAGTCATGTTGATGGCTGTTTCGAACTCCTTCAAGGTGTCCTACCTCTGAGACCTACGCCAGAGAATAGGCAGGAAAATACAGGTTTTCCTTGCATCTATTATGGAATGTTAAAAATCGACTTTACTCTCGTGCTCAGTCTTCAGGCTTTCATACTTTTGTTGCCAGTTGCTTGAAGTGATTGAAATCACTCATTGATTAACTAACCTATGGAGATTGAGTATCTACCGTTCCTTTTTCTTGTCTTTATCAATTCAAAAATAGAAGAAAAGTATTTTGTATAAGCCTTTAAGTAGGGGGGCATCAAAATGGCTCCCGATTTTAGACAATTTTCGCACACTGCATTTAAGGTTTGAGAATACAATAGTAAGAAAAAATTAACCCACCC
>JALUAR010000050.1 GCA_027050975.1 Thermodesulfovibrio sp. | reverse complement strand
CGATCTTCTCCATGAAATCGGAAAAGGTTATCTCTTTGGCAGTGTTTTTCTGGGTGCTCAAGAGGTCGAAGAGAAAGATCATTAAGGCCCCGATAAGTAGCCAGATAAAAAGACTCCTGTAGATGTTGTTCAAAAAACCTCCTCGGTAAATAAGGTAAAATTAAAGGACCGTAAGCACAGTCTTATATTTAAATTTTAGCATAGATACATTGCTTTTTTCAGCCAGTCATAACTGCAGTTATTCCGATTCTCTTCTGAGAATCTCCTTATTGTAGACAGAGATCACATCGCCCCTGCGGAGCATACCCACCACCTTTTTGGGATTCTCTATATCCACCACCGGGATCTCTTCAATATCCATTTCGGCAAAATGATGAAGAGCCGTTGCAAGGTTATCCTCAGGCGTCAGGGTAAGGACATCCTCTGTAGCCAGTTCTCCAACTGTTACTATCTCTTTTATATACTCCTCATAAAGCACCTTACGTACATCCTGAAGCGATATCACTCCCACCATGTCACCTTTGGCATCAACCACAGGATAATAAAAACCTCCTCCGCCTTCTATTACAAGATCAATGAACTCCTTCAGGTTGACCTTATCTCTAACTGTCATAAAATCTCTTCTCATTACATCCTTTATCTTTATGGAGGAAAGGATTGTAGCCTCTCTACCTGCATGTATGTTTATACCCTTTCGTGCGAGTTCGTATGTATCAATTGATTCCGGCATTAAGCGGTGAGCAACAAAGGTGCCTATTGTGGTTGCAAACATTATCGGCACGATGATCTTGTAATTACCTGTCATCTCAAAAAGAAGGAACATACCAGTAAGGGGTGCATGGGTGACTGCTGCAAGGAATGCACCCACACCAACCATGGCATAGGCCCCGGGAGAAGATGTATACTCCGGCAGTATTTGATGGACAATCGAACCAAAGGTACCCCCTGCCATTGCACCGATAAACAGAGCCGGAGCAAAGACTCCGCCAGCCCCTCCCGAGCCCAGCGTAAGGGAGGTTGCTAATATCTTCAAGAAAACCAAAACCATCATAACAGAGAGAACCATTGAACCTGAGAATGCCTTCTCGATATACTCATAACCATCGCTCAAAACCTGCGGGAAAAATATGCCAATGCATCCCACCCAAAAAGCTCCCAATATCGGTTTGAGGTAGGGGCTCATCTGAAGAGTTTCAAACCTGTCCTTTATCCAGTAAAAAGCCTTTATGTAAAATGCTGCCAAAGGACCTATAAAAAGTCCGAGTATTAGATAAATCGGGGTCTCAAATATTCCCTGGATATCGTATTGGGGCACAAGGAATGCGGGATTGGCACCGTAGTACACCCTCGAAACGGCTGTTGCCATGCCTGCGGATACAACAATTGCTCCGAAGGAGGTTAGTTCGAAATTCCCAAGTAGTATTATCTCGGTAGCAAACATTACCCCTGCAATGGGGGCGTTGAAAGTGGCGGCAATTCCACCTGCAGCCCCTGCAGCAATCAGGAGCTTCATCCTGTTTCCGGAGACATGAAAAAGCTGTCCCACTAGCGAACCGATACCACCCCCTATCTGGGCAATCGGACCCTCTACTCCTGCAGAGCCTCCTGAACCAATGGTAAGCGAAGGGGCTATGATCTTGAGAACAATGGTACGGAACCTTATGATACCGTCCTGGATATTGATCTTTTCCAGGAAAGAAGGGAAGCCATATCCACCTGCCTCTGAACGGAACCTGTAAACAAGAGGGACAAGCAAAATGGCTCCTGTCATTGGCAGCAAAGGCGTGAGGAGCCGATTTAATCCTCCCTTGTCGATACCAAGATAGTGATAACCATTATGGAAAATAACTGTCTTACAAAATTCAAGAGTGGAACGGAAGAGCATGTTGGCTGCACCACTGAGTGCGCCAATTACCAGTGCCATGGCGATAAGATATGTGGAAGCACCGATCCGAAAGGTAAATCTTATAGGAAAAACTTTCCTGAAATACTGCTTCACTATTTACCAAAACTCTCTTTCACAAACTCTTTCAGTTTTTGTATCGCCCTCGCCCTGTGGCTTATTTTGTTTTTTACCTCTGAGCCAAGAACTGCAAAACTCATGTCATAACCTTCAGGTACAAATAGGGGATCATAACCGAACCCCGACTCTCCTTCAGGCTCCTCAAGAATTTGCCCCTTTACCTCACCTTCAAAAAAGTACGGCTTACCATCAATAACAAGACATAGCACGGAGACAAAGCGGGCCGTCCTTTTCTCAGGAGGCACACCTTTAAGCAGGGACAAAAGCTTCTGGTTATTCTCCTCGTCAGTGGCATTCTCTCCTGCAAACCTTGCTGAGTAGATTCCAGGGGCACCATCTAGGGCATCCACTTCAAGACCTGAGTCCTCAGCAAGAGTAGGGATAGATGAAATGTGGTAGAAAGTCATGGCCTTTTTCATGGCATTATCATGATATGTTTTGCCATCCTCAACAACCTCGGGAGTCTCTTTCAGAGTATCGAGACCAACAAACTCTATGCCCGTGTCTTCAAAGAGTTTGTTCATTTCTCTGATCTTGCCTGGATTTTTAGTAGCTAAAAGTATCTTCATCTATAACCTCTTTCTGAATCCTTATCAACTCCTTTATCCCCTTCTCCGCCAGATCAAGAAGCCTGTTCAGGACGTCTCTTGAAAAAGGCTCTCCCTCGGCTGTTCCCTGCACCTCAACAAAAGTACCGCTTCCGGTCATAACAACATTCATATCAACCTCTGCTTTGAAATCCTCTTCATAGCAGAGATCAAGCATTGGTTCACCATCCACTATTCCCACACTAATTGCCGAAAGCATATCCTTTATGGGATTACGCTCGATAATTCCGTTACGAATGGCATATCTGATGGCATCTGCCAGGGCTATGAAACCACCGGTTATAGAGGCTGTACGTGTTCCTCCGTCTGCCTGTATGACATCACAGTCAATCCATATGGTTCTTTCTCCGATAGCATCCAGGTCAATAACAGCTCTCAGACTTCTTCCTATCAATCTCTGGATCTCCTGGGTTCTTCCTCCTATACGTCCTGTAGCTGCTTCCCTCATACTCCTTGTCGATGTAGCCCTTGGAAGCATACCGTACTCGGCTGTTATCCATCCCCGGCCTGTGTCTTTAAGAAATGAAGGAACCCTTTCCTCTATTGAAGCAGTACAAATAACCTTCGTCTCGCCAACTTCGATCAAGACTGAGCCTTCTGCCGACTTGATAAAATCCCTTGTTATTTTTACCGGTCGTATCTCGTCATTCCTTCGGCCGTCCTTCCTCATCACACCTCCTTGGTATCTTTTGCTGGTTCGGTCTTTCTAAATAAAATATCATATAATCTCATGTTCATGATAGGGGATAACAACCTTCTCTATTTGATCGATCCTTTCTCCAAGGAATCTCTCGCCAATCCGTCTGAACCGTTCTGGTGCATCCGTGACGAAGAATAATCTTTTAGATAGAGAGTTTTCGTCATCCCTTAAAAGACCTTCCGTTAAAAGCACATCTTTCAGGGTAGCTGCTGTCTCCACTGCCGAGTCAATAAGTGTCACCCCTTCACCGCATACCTCTGCAATCGGCCCCTTCAGCAGTGGATAATGGGTGCACCCCAAAACAAGGGTATCAATATCCCTGTGTCTAAGTCCCTCGAGATACCTGGATACAATCGCCTTTACCACCTCACCGTCTGTCCACCCCTCCTCCACAAGCGGAACAAACAGGGGACATGCCAGACCATAAACCTTTATCTCCGGGTCTATCTCATTTATAGCCCTCTGATAAGAGCTGCTCAATATGGTCGTCTCAGTCCCTATGACCCCTACCCTTCTGTTTCTGGTCCTTGCTGCTGCTGCACGAGCTCCAGGCTTCAAAACCCCTAAAACGGGAATATCAACCCTTTTCTGCAATTCCTCAAGTCCTATAGCTGAAACGGTATTACAGGCCACAACAAGCGCCTTTATCCCCAGAGAAAGAAGAAACTCTGTATTCTCAATGGCGTATCTTGTTACTGTCTCCGGCGAACGTATCCCGTAAGGCACCCTTGCCGTATCTCCCAGGTAGACAATATCCTCCTCAGGAAGTAGGTTAAGCACCTCCCTGACAACAGTCAGTCCACCCACTCCCGAGTCAAATATTCCTATTGGTTTATATCTATTCAATATACGCCTCTTGAGGATATGCTTCGGCTACAAGCCCCTTCAAAGGTCTGTTTGCAAAGAGATGTCCTCCGATACTCTCTATCTCTCGATGATTTACAAGGATAACAACATCTTCAATATCCAGGTTACTTACCATTGTATCAAAGATGCTTTTCAAAAGCATATATTCATCTATAACATCTCCCGTGAAGTTTTTACTTAAAGCTGAATTAAAATCCAGATATACAATGCCATCACCTGATATAAAAATATTGTTCAGTCTCGTATCTGGCGGAACTATTCCGGTATCTAACTCATGGGCAATCCGTATATATTCTTCCACCAGCTTCTGTGCTATCTCTAAGGGAGTCATTATTCCGGGAACCTTCTTTTCAAATATCTCTGTTCTGCCTCCAACTGGATAGAAGACTCTAAGATAGGTATAATTCTTAATAATACCTTCCTCCATCTCCTGAACAAGTGGCTTTGGTGCCGGTTCTTCATGGAAATAAAAGTAAAACAAACCAGCCCCGATACCCAATAGCAGAATAATAACAGCAGAAATAACTACTGTTCTGATTCCCATTTCTCCAATACTCCTTCGATTATTGCGTTAACGATATTCTGTTTACTTGCCCTGTTGTATTCAAACAGGTCAGGACCTGGAAGTTCTATCAAAATCGCAGGACATTGCACACTTGCTATTAAAGGGATGTCAAACTCTCTGTAAAAAACCTGGATATCCAGTTTTTCTTTGAACACTTTTCCCAATTTCAATGCCAACTCTCTACTCCTATCGATACTTTTCATCTGAGACGAAGTCAACAAATAGAGTTCAGTTGCTGTCCTCTCCTTTTTTCTCGCAGTGTATATAGCCACATGATTGGAAGTGGTCATATGTATTGATATCAAAAGATCTGGGTTCTTTTTTCTTGTATAAAGAATTCTCTTCATGATACTCATATGCCTGTCATTGCGCCTTGTCAGAGAGACCTTTATCCCCCTCTTTCTCAACTCCTTCCTGAGAGACCTCACTATGCCAAGCACTATATCCTTTTCACTAATCCTGGAGGTAAAAATCCCCAGATCATCACCACCGTGACCTGCATCCAGAACAACACGTTTTAGCGAGACAGCAACAATTTTTTCCTTCTCTTCCTCCGGCTTTTTCTCCGGAGGAGCAGCCTCCTTCGGTGGCAGCACCTTTTCCTCTGTTTGCAAATAGGCATCTAACACAAGCCTCGGCGGAGATTTCAATCTCATCAATTTTATCCACTTGAGATTCCTTATATTCAGATAAAGGTTCTTGCCTTTTTTGTTAAACTCGAACACATCGGTCCTGATCTCCACAGGAGAGAGGGTAAAGTCTTCGGGAAACGCTATCTTAACAAGACTATAGGATGTAAAAACCTTACTATTTCGGATCAAGGCAGGATCTTCTGCCTGGAGTACTATTCTCAGAAATCCTTCCTGAAGGCTGTATCTCAGGACAATCACACCCGGAGATGCACCAGTATCCACAGGCAGTAAAACCGAGACTGCGAGCACTATACATGCCAGGATCTTTATTGTCACGGATCTCATAAACAT
>JALUAR010000049.1:15739-23416 GCA_027050975.1 Thermodesulfovibrio sp. | reverse complement strand
TTCTAATCTCGCCTTTAAAACCTTTGGTTGATGAAAATGCCTGGAAAAGCACTTCCCCGTCTAGCACCCGGATGAAGCCGTTTGTCTTCCAGAGCCTTTTAAACTCCTTATTGTCTATATTGTAGACATAGGACCTGACCATCTGTATCCCCGTGCTGTCTGCAATGATTGAGTCATCGGTTTGCACCTCCTCAAGGTCTCCGGATACAGTCGTAACAAACAACTCCTCCTTACCATCGCCGTCAAAGTCGAAAAGGTCCAGATAAATAATCCTTTCATCAGGATTTCCCTTCAACATATACAGAAACGAAAGATCAACATCATACTTATATACATAAATATCGACGCCGTCAGAGAGGACAAAGTCAACACCTTTGTCACCATCTATATCTCCGGCTGCTATATAATCTGCAGCAAAGGGCAGGTCATATGAAAGCAGGGGATCATTTGTCCCTGCAAGAAGGAATTCCGTTCCTTCACGAAGTCTTCGCACAAAAGAGGTGTCTGTAGATACCGAGTCTTCCGATATCAAAGCCCCGTCATTCCACATCAGTGTCTGTTTAAGCAACACTTTGTCTGGCTCTGTAACAGCTCTTAAGGAGAGAATCACCTCTACCTTCTCCTTTTTAGCCAGGGCAAGAAGTTCCTCTTTTCCAAGATCATCAATGGGCGCGTCAACAAGCTCAAATCTTTTTGTTCTTTTCAATTCTTTATAATAGGCATCTCCCAGATAGTAATCGACACTTTTCTGTTGATGGAAAAGGAGCCTTATTTTTGATACGGAGGAGATCTTTACCACATCTGCCTTGCTTGCATCTCCTTCCACAATCCTGCATTTTGCGGAATCTCCATCAACCTCAAAAACCTCTACAACACCCCTGTACTGGTCAAGACTCCCCACCAACTCACCAGTAACGGGATGATAAAAGGGAGCTCCTTTTCTGAAAACCTTGAAACGCATCCCTTTCTTCACACCGGCAGAGGTTCCGATATTTATCTCTGCGATGCCGTTATCAACACGGGTTATCTCCCCTGAAAGCGGGCTGAAATAATCCACTGTCCTTTTAACAAGCCCTGCAAAGGGAGAATCTGCTGCAAAAACCCCCTTTAATATAAGCAGAAAAAGGACTATAACAGTAAAATTAGCAAATAGTCTGTATTTTAATCTGTTTTTCATCGGTATTCCTTATCCCCCCTTATCCAGTCAGCAGCAAACTGAAATAGATTTTCTGTAAAGTTGCCAGTAGCAATTACAAAATAATACAAGATTTACAAATTCTTTTGAATTTGTTATTATAACATAACAACCCGGGTTTCCGTTAAGAAAACACCCCTCATGAACATATAGGATCTGTCACACCTCTGTGATGGTCTACCTTGCATAAAAGCCGATATTTTATTTAAGATTAAAGTATGCTTTCTGTCCTACAGAAAATCTTTGGCACAAAGAATGAACGCGAACTAAAAAGACTTTGGCCCATTGTTGATAAGATAAACAGTCTTGAACCGGAGATCTCCAGGCTCTCCGACTCTGAACTTGCAGCTAAAACCGAGGAGTTCCGCAGGAGACTGGAAAAGGGCGAATCACTGGATGACCTCCTTGTTGAAGCCTTTGCCGTGGTAAGGGAAACAGCAAAGAGGCTCCTCGGGATGAGACACTTTGATGTCCAACTTATAGGGGGCATAGTACTTCACGAAGGCAAGATCGCCGAGATGAAGACCGGTGAGGGAAAGACCCTTGTTGCCACCCTTCCTGTTTATCTCAATGCCCTTGAAGGCAAAGGCGTTCATGTGGTTACAGTTAACGACTATCTGGCAAAAAGGGATGCCCAGTGGATGGGCCCTATATATCATCATCTTGGCCTGAGCGTCGGTGTTATCCAGCATGATGCATCCTTCCTTTATGATCCTGATTATCATAGTGATGATAAGCGTTTCGACCGTCTGAGACCCTGTAGCAGAAAAGAGGCTTATCAGGCTGATATAACCTACGGAACCAACAATGAGTTCGGGTTCGACTACTTAAGAGACAATATGAAATATGATATAAATGACTATGTACAGCGAGAATTGAACTATGCTATTGTTGACGAGGTTGATAGTATTCTGATAGATGAGGCAAGGACACCTCTCATCATATCCGGTCCGTCCGAGGAATCCACAGACAAATACTATAAGGTCGACAGAATTATCCCGAAATTAAAGAAAGATGTTGATTTCACAGTTGATGAAAAGGCAAGAACCGCTATTTTGACGGAAGAGGGAAGTGTTAAAGTCGAAAAACTTCTTGGTGTGGACAATCTCTTTGATCCTGTGAACATTGATCTGGTACATCATGTACTGCAGGCCCTGAAAGCTCATCACCTCTTCAAAAGGGATGTTGACTATGTGGTAAAGAACGGTCAGGTGATCATTGTTGATGAGTTTACTGGCAGGCTCATGCCTGGCAGGCGCTGGTCTGATGGTCTGCATCAGGCAATCGAGGCAAAAGAAGGGGTAAAGATTGAGAGCGAAAACCAGACTCTCGCTACAATAACCTTTCAGAACTACTTCCGTATGTACAACAAACTGGCCGGCATGACAGGTACTGCTGATACAGAGGCAGAGGAGTTTGCAAAAATTTACAACCTTGATGTTGTTGTAATACCAACGAACAAACCCATGATTCGTAAGGACTATCCGGATGTGATCTATAAAACCGAACGTGCCAAGTTTAATGCCGTTATCCAGGAGATAGAGGACTGCTACAGGAGAGGACAGCCTGTACTTGTGGGCACGGTATCCATAGAAAATTCGGAGCGTTTGAGCAAACTCCTTAAGAAAAAGGGCATACCTCACTCCGTGCTTAATGCAAAGTATCATGAAAAGGAGGCGGAGATCATAGCCCAGGCCGGCAGACCTGGTGCCGTCACCATTGCCACTAACATGGCTGGCAGGGGAACGGATATCATCCTGGGAGGTAATCCGGAAGGGCTTGCCAGGGAATTTCTGAAAAACAAAGAAAACCCCTCTGAGGAGGAATGGAAAGAGGCCGTAGAAAAGGCACGAAAGATCTGTGAGGAGGATAGAAAGAAGGTAATAGAGGCAGGAGGGCTTCATATAATCGGAACAGAAAGGCATGAGGCTCGAAGAATAGACAATCAGCTCAGGGGACGTTCGGGTCGTCAGGGTGACCCCGGCTCTTCGAGGTTCTACATATCCCTTGAAGACGATCTGATGCGTATCTTTGGTTCCGATCGCATCTCGGGTCTGATGAGCCGTCTCGGGATGGAGGAGAATGTCCCTATTGAAAACAGGATGGTTACGAAGGCAATTGAGAATGCCCAGAAGCGGGTGGAGGCGCATAATTTTGAGATAAGAAAACATCTGCTGGAGTACGATGATGTGATGAACAAACAGAGGACCGAGATTTATGCCTTCCGCAAAGAGATCCTCACCTCCGAGTCATTAAAAGACAGAATTATTGAAATGATTGAAGATATAGTCGACGGGCTGCTGGATACATACTGTCCGGAAGATCAGCACCCGGAGTACTGGAACTACAAGGAGCTTGAAAATGCCCTCTTCGGTATTTTCGGAGTAAAGCTCAAGGGTCTGGAAGAGATAAGCGGAATCGAGGCTCTCAGAGAGACCATCCTGACCGAGTTGATGAAGCATTATGAGAGAAAGGAACAGGAGATAGGTACGGAACTGATGCGCTATCTCGAAAAGATCATTACTCTCCAGGTGGTGGACAGCCAGTGGAAAGACCACCTGCTTGCCATGGATCATTTGAAGGAGGGAATCGGACTGAGAGGGTACGGACAGAAGGACCCCCTTGTGGAATACAAAAAAGAGGCCTACGATATGTTTGCCGAAATGACAGAGAGAATAAAGTCTGAAACCCTCACCAGGATTTTCAGGGTGCAGGTAAGAAGTGAGGAAGAGGCTGAGAAGGTTTCTCACCGGAGGGAGATGAATCTCGTTTATAACAGAGGAGACGGAGAGTCTAAAAAGCCAGTAAAAAAATCAAAGAAGGTGGGCAGAAACGAACCCTGCCCCTGTGGGAGCGGGAAAAAGTACAAGAAGTGTTGTGGAGTAAATGCCTGATTCTCTTGTCATAGCTGTCAATAGTGACAATGTATCACAAATTCTTTCCGATTGTAATCTTCCCTACCGGGTTACCGCTAAAACTGTAGCAGATATCCTTAAAAAAGGCTCTCCTTCACCAGAGATTGCCATTTTATATCACGAAGGAGACCTTAGAAAGATACTAAAACGACTTGACGAACTCTTCCCTCTAACACCTATAATCATTATTTCAGACAAACGTCCTCCCCTTCCCTCTTATTTTCAAAAAAGGTCTTTAACCGGAGTTATTTCTTCAAACCAATGCAGTGCTCTTGGATACTTTATCCGCGATCTACTAAAGCAAAAACGCACTCTCCTTGAGATCGCTCAACTGAAAAACGAAAACAGCGAGCTACAGTTTTTAGTAGACATATACGAGGAGATCAATCATCAGATGACTGATACGGAAGACCGCAAGGAACTTATAACAAAAATAATGCAAAAGATTAAGAATGTCTCCAGGATTCACGAATGGGCATTCTTTCTTAAAAATCCTGAAGATGATATCCTTCATCTGTTTGCGATCTCGAAAAAGATGGCTCCAATTGAAATAAAACTATCCTTTGGTGAGGCGATAGCAGGAAGGGCCATAAAACAGGGTTCACCCGTGTTGATACCGGATATCCGGCGTAACAAGTATATCCAAAAAGAGGCCCCCCTTCACCGTGCATTAAAAAGCAAAAGCATCCTGGCATTGCCCTTGAAAACAAGGGATTCCGTTATCGGTGCAATGGAGTTAATTTACAGAAAAAATACCTCCTTTGATGAAAAGGATATCCAGCTGTTTGACAGGGTTGCCGAGCATGTTGCCATGGCGGTTGAAAAGGCCATGCTCCATCAGAAAATGGCAGAACTGGCAATCACTGATGATCTCACCAAGATCTTCAACACAAGATATCTTCACAGAACACTCGATATCGAGGTAGAGAGGTGTAAGCGCTATAATACCTCCGTATCTTTGATTTTCATGGATATCGATAGATTTAAAGAGATTAATGACAAATACGGTCATCTGGTCGGCAGCAAGGTTCTTGTTGAGGTGGCTCAGCTTATTCTGAATAAAATTCGTGCACTTGATATCGTTGCCCGTTACGGAGGTGACGAGTTCGTTATCGTACTACCTCAAACATCCTCAAAGTATGCAACTCAGATTGCCGAAAGGCTCAGAAAAAATATAGCTGAAACCGTTTTTCTTAAAAAGGAGGGATACAACATTAAACTGACGGCAAGCTTCGGTGTGGCATCCTATCCGGAAACAGCAAATTCGAAAGACGAGCTTTTGAGACTTGCAGATGAGGCTATGTATAAGGTAAAGTATCAAACAAGAGACGGTGTTTATGCTATAATTTAAAAATGGCCTTATTTAACTACGCAACAAAGGAGATCACCCTCAAGATCGTTTATTACGGTCCGGGGCTGAGTGGAAAGACAACCAACCTCCAGCACCTACACGCCATCTTGGACCCAGCACAGAGAGGCAAACTACTCTCACTCTCCACTGAGGCTGACAGAACTTTATTCTTTGATTTTATGCCAGTTGAACTGGGAAAGATAAGAGACTTTTCCATTAGATTCCAGCTTTATACTGTGCCAGGTCAGGTCCGGTACAATGCAACAAGAAGACTGGTTCTTAAAGGTGCTGACGCTGTAGTCTTTGTTGCCGACTCACAAAAGGAGATGCTGGAAGAGAATGTGGAAAGCCTTAAAAACATGCATGAAAACCTGATTGCTAACAATCTGGACCCTGACGAGATCCCGCTGGTCATTCAGTACAACAAACGTGACCTTCCCAATATACTCTCTATAGACGAACTCAACAATCGTCTGAACCTGGAAAGGGTTCCCTATTTCGAAGCCGTGGCCATTGAGGGAAAAGGCGTAAAAGAGACCTTTGAGGCAATCACAAAGCTCCTGCTGAAGCATATCTCAAAAAAACACAAGATCGATATCAAAACTGAAGAGACATTTCAGACAGTAAGAGCAGAATCAGAAAAAATACCCGTTAGCAGAACAGAAAAATTAGAACCATCTGCCCCCTCCTTCGGAGAGACAACTGCAAGAAGAACTTCCTTCTCTACCGCTGCACAAGCTCCCCCCTCCAGTCCTGCTCTTTCAGATGATGTCACGAAACTTCTGAAAGGCATTAGCAAACAAATAGGTGAACTTCAGAAATCTTCTGACAGCAAGGGGGAGTTAAGGAAAACCATCCAGCACCTTACTTCAACAATTGAGAGGTTCAATAAAAACCTGACCGACAGCATCGAGAAACAGAACGAGATAATATCACTGCTGAAGGAGATTAAGTCATCCATTGATAATGCAAAGACAAAGAAGAAATGGTTGTTCTTCGGCTAAATTCTCTCCAATGTACTAAGCAGCGCCTCGGCCTTTTTTAATGTCTCGAAATACTCCCTTTCTGGATCCGAATCTGCCACGATGCCAGCACCTGCCTGAACATAGGCATTCTCATCCTTGATCACCATCGTTCTGATAATTATATTCAGGTCCATGCTGCCCCCGAAGGATATGTATCCGAGGGAACCTGTGTAAGGCCCTCTCGTCACCGGCTCTAACTCATCTATTATCTCCATACACCGTACCTTTGGAACTCCTGTAATCGTACCCCCAGGGAATGTTGCTCTTACGAGACTGAAGGCATCCCTGCCCTTTGCCAGAGTTCCCCTGACATTGGAAACTATATGAATCACATGAGAGTAGTCCTCGGTGATCATCAACTCATCCACTTTTACCGAACCATACTCACACACCTTACCCAGGTCGTTTCTCTCCAGGTCGATCAACATTATGTGCTCAGCCCTTTCTTTTTCATTAAGGAGAAGGTCTGCCCTCATAACATCATCATGCTCCGGAGTAAGCCCTCTGGGTCTTGTACCAGCGATTGGCCGTGTCTCTGCTATCCTGTTGTGAAGCCTGATCAGTCTTTCCGGGGAGGAACTTACAAGTATGTAATCGCCGAAATCGGCAAATGCAGCAAAGGGAGAGGGGTTGATAAGACTTAGTATCTTGTAAAGCTCCCATGCCGAAACTTTACCAATATGAGCCGAAAGCCTCTGTGATAGATTGGCCTGGAATATGTCACCTGCACGGATGTACTCCTTTGCCCTTTTCACGATCTCCATGTACTCTTTTTGGCTCATCTCATGCTCAATTGTTACACTTTTACGTTTGGGAGGAAGCTCGACATATAGCTTTTCAGGGGCCTCCGAATAAAGGCGAACCATATCTTTTAACCGGGCCTCGGCCTTTTCGAAGATAGAAGTGAGGTCTTCATTCGTAAGGAATCCGGGCTCAAAGAAGGGAGAGAATCCGAACTCCATCTCTTTTGCTCCGGGAACCACAATAGCGTATGCCTTTTTGGTTTTATGGTCGAAGGCAAAGAGGGCATCCACTAAAAAGAAATGGGCATCTGGAATGTGGAGATCATCTCGTGCAGTCTTTGGTATCCGTTCTAAATAACGAACAAAATCATAACTGAAAAGACCTACCGCTCCTCCCTGAAAAGGTGGCAATTCAGGCAATGGTCTCTGGGGATAAGCTGTAACAAGC
>JALUAR010000049.1:5512-15729 GCA_027050975.1 Thermodesulfovibrio sp. | reverse complement strand
GTAACAAGCTGTCTCAACCTGCTAAGAGGTCTGGCGCTGGTAATAATCCTTTTTCCACCTTTGACAACCTCGGTAAGAGAGTCTCTGACCACAAACTCCAGAAAGGGTTCAAGGGTTATGAAGGAGTATCGGGCAATCTTTTCTGGCCCCTTTATGCTATCGAGGAGAATCGTTCTCGGAGCTTTTAAATGTTCATAAACAGCCTGAGGTGTCTTGAAGGGAAGTTCCGTATAGATGGGTGGAATAACAGCTGGTTCGCTTTCCATACATAACTCCAGAAACACCCTTTTGGAGGGCATGAACTCGTTTCTTTGTGTCAGCATCAGGCCGAGAGAATCTCCAAAGAAATGAGTTCTATCGCCTTTTCAGGGTCCTCCTGACCGAGAACAGCCCGACCCACCACTATATAATCGGCACCGTTATGGATTGCCTCCGATGGGGTCATGGTACGTTTCTGGTCATCGGGAGGTACCCATTTCGGACGAATACCGGGTGTCACAATAAGAAAGTTATCACCTATATTGTTTCTTATCGTTGATACCTCATGACCCGAGGCAACAACACCGTCAAGCCCTGCCCTGTAGGCCATGGAGGCCAGGTGTTTGACATGTGTTCTTATACTGTGCTGATACCCCATCTCTTTTTTGAATTCATCCTGTGATATACTGGTAAGTACTGTTACAGCCAGTATCTTCGGTCTGGGTAAATTCTCCCTCAGAGCCGTTTCCACCACCACTTCCTTTGTTCTCTTCATCATCTCCATTCCTCCGGAGGCATGCAGATTAAACATAGCAACACCGAGTCTTGTTATCACCACTGCAGTCTTTGCAACCGTATTTGGGATATCGTGGAACTTCAGATCTAAAAACACCTTTTTGCCCCGCTCATTGATCCTTCTCACTATATCAGGGCCGGCGGATGTGAAGAGTTCAAGGCCAACCTTGAAGACATTAACCCACTCGCTGAATCTGTCAACCAACTCGAGGGCATATTCCGGATCATTCACATCCAGAGCAAGTATCAACTTATCCTTTGATGGCAAAGCTCCTCCTTAATTTATATCTTGGGCAGCGTTATACCTTTTTGAGTCTGGTATTTCCCTTTCTTGTCCTTATAAGAGATCTCACACACCTCTTCAGCTGCGAGGAAGATCAACTGAGCTATTCCCTCATTTGCGTATATTTTAGCAGGAAGCGGAGTTGTATTGGATATCTCTATCGTAACATGCCCCTCCCATTCAGGTTCAAGGGGGGTAACATTAACCACCAGGCCACATCGTGCATAAGTTGATTTGCCAAGACATATCACAAGTACATCCCTGGGAATACGGAAGTACTCTACAGAGCGGGCAAGGGCAAAGGAGTTAGGAGGTATGATACATTCAGGACCTTTAAAATCTATCAGGCTACTGGGATCAAATGCCTTGGGATCAACCAGGGTGCTGCCCAGATTGGTAAATATTTTAAACTCATCCGATATTCTCATATCATAGCCGTAAGAACTGACACCGTATGAAATCACACCTGAACGAATCTGGTCTTCGCTAAAGGGCTCTATCATCCCTTTATTTGCCATCTCCCGTATCCATCGATCGTTTTTTACCACTTACTCCTCCTCTAAAAGAATCTGTTCTTAAAAGGCACCAAAGATCTTTTTTATCTGACCTTTGTGATGCTCCACGATATCCTCAGGAGTACCCCATGCCTTGGCCTTTCTGGCCAGAACCTCTACAACCTGAAAAAGTTGTTCTTTGCTTGGATTGTCAAAATCTCCGGCAATTTCATTAAATGCCATTCTTACGGCTCCCACCACAGAAGCATACAGATCCTCATCAGACGTATCTAAGCCAAGATCCTTTCTTGATCTCAAAAATGTCTCCTTCTGTGCCTCGAAAAAACATTTCACAATCAGATCTCGCGCCTTTATAGGCGTCATATCCACAAGATCTGTTGTCCTGACATTCCATCTTTTAAACTCCACCACGCTTTACCTCCCATACAGAGTGTTATTTTTGGTAACATAATTATACAAAAATAACATAAAAATTCACCTGTCTCAATTATTTTTTATTCTTTCTTGCCACTTGAGAGCATTCTTCATAACCTCTTCGGCATCCACTCTGACAAATTTATAATCCTTAAGAATCACCTCTCCATTTATAACAACAGTGTGTACATCAGATGAGTTTAGAGAATAAGCTATGTGTGAATAGATATCATAAATAGGTACAAGGTGTATCTTCTCAAGATCCAAAATCACCATATCTGCTGATTTTCCCACCTCGATACTGCCTGTTACATCTCCAAGGCCGAGGGCTTCCGCACCCCAGCGTGTTGCCATAAGCAGGGCTACTCTGGCGGAAAGTGCAGTCGGGTCTCCTGATACCGCCTTATGCAGTTTTGCCGCTGTAGACATCTCGCTCAGTATATTTAGATCATTATTGCTTGCCGCACCATCGGTACCAAAGGTCACCTTAACACCAGCCTTTAGCATCTTTACAACTGGTGCTATGCCAGAGGCCAGCTTGAGATTACTCTCAATACAATGGGAAACACTCACCCCCTTTTCTGCCATAAGCTCTATCTCTTTTTCGTCAAGCCAGACACAGTGTGCAGCAAGCATCCGATCAGTCAATAGATCATATGAGTTCAGATGCTCCACCGGAGATTTTCCGTATCTCTTCTTTATCTCTTCCACCTCCCACCGGGTCTCGCTGAGATGGGTGTGCACTGGAACATCATACTTTTCTGCAAGCTCAATACACCTTTTGTATGTCTCGGGACTACAGGTGTAAGGAGCATGAGGTGCAATGGAAGGCACCACAAGAGGGTCATCTTTCCATCGTTTTATGAACTCCTCTGCACGTTCAAGATGCTCATCAGGGGTGCTTGCTGCAGGGGTGGGGAAGTCAAGCACCCCTGCTCCTAACACAGCCCTCATGCCAACCTTTTTAACCGCCTCGGCAGATGCATCCTCAAAAAAATACATATCATTGTAAAGGGTTACACCTGCTCGTACCATCTCAAGGCATGCTAGTTCGGTGGCATCACGAACAAATTCATTACTCAACCACTTTGCCTCAGCAGGCCATATATGCTCCTCAAGCCATTGCTTCAGGGGAAGGTCATCAGCCAGCCCTCTGAAATAAACCATGGCTGCATGAGTATGGGTATTTACCAGTCCGGGAATGATTACCTTTTTTTGTCCACCCAGCAACTCCCTTGCCTCGTACTTTCCCACTATATCCTCTGCCGGCCCGATATCGATTATTACACCATCCTTAACCGCAACAGCTGCGTCCAGAACCGGAGCTTCGGCATCAGTCATAGCAAGCAGATACTCACCTTTCAGAATAAGATCAACGCTTCTGTCACCCATAGACAAACCTCCGAAAGTCTAAAATTCTTTTATTTTACCAGATTTCCTTCCATTTTTATTCACACCTTTCAAACAGTACTGCCCGGTAAAAACAATATAGCGTCATGCCGAACCTTGGAATGACAGATGTCAGTATTGTTTCAGCATCTAATAATGTCAACAATTATCCAGGTCCAGCGGTAACAAAAACCGACAATCTCCGGAAGGGATGATTTTCCTTCTTGACATTTTTGTCAGACCTGTGTTTTAATATGGAAAACGGCAACCATATGCCGACATAGTAGGAGGTTTTACTATGAGATTGATTTCGTACCTGTCAAGATCACTGGGAACATTAATCTTTGTCTCCCTGCTGACTACAGCTGCCCATGCAAGTGATTCAGGAGGAATTGACTCGGGAGACACGGCATGGCTTCTGGTATCAACTGCTCTGGTTATGCTCATGACCCCTGGATTGGCATTCTTTTATGCAGGAATGGTAAGAAGGAAAAACGTTCTGGGCACAATCATGCATAGCTTTATCATACTCTGTCTAATGAGTGTCATCTGGGTGCTCTGGGGTTACACCCTCGCCTTCGGCCCTGACAAGTGGGGACTTGTAGGAGGGCTTAAATGGTTCGGACTTATAGGAATCGGAGGTGAACCTGCGCCCCTGGCTCCTTCAATACCCCATCTGGTTTTTGTCATGTTCCAGGGAATGTTTGCTGTTATCACACCGGCTCTGATTACAGGAGCCTTTGCCGAAAGAATCAAATTTTCGGCAGTAATCCTTTTCACAGTCCTCTGGGCCACCTTTGTTTACTCACCTATGGCTCACTGGGTCTGGGGTGGTGGTTGGATCGGTGCCAAATTAGGCGCTCTGGACTTTGCCGGTGGAACCGTTGTGCATATAAACTCGGCAATAGCAGCAATTGCAGCAGCAATGATCGTCGGCAAAAGGAAGGGGTATCTTGAGGAGGCTTTTATGCCACACGACCTTACAATGACTATCCTTGGTGCCGCTCTGCTGTGGTTCGGCTGGTTCGGCTTCAATGCAGGCAGTGCTCTTACATCCGGCTCCCTAGCCTCCCTTGCATTTGTAACGACCAACACGGCTTCTGCCTCTGCAGCCCTGGGATGGATGGCTATAGAGTGGCTTACAAGAAAAAAGCCTACCGCGCTCGGTGCGGTAAGTGGTGCTGTTGCAGGTCTGGTGGCAATCACTCCGGCAGCAGGATTTGTCAGCCCCCTGTCGGCAATTGTAATAGGTCTTCTTGCCGGTGTCATATGTTTCGGAGCGGTTAATCTGAAACCGAAAATAGGCTATGACGACTCCCTTGATGTTCTTGGCATCCACGGTGCCGGTGGTATATGGGGAGCACTGGCAACAGGACTTTTTGCCTCTGTAGGAGTAAACCCCGACGGTGCAAATGGTCTGTTTTTTGGAAACCCATCCCTTTTCATGAAACAGTCTGTAGCCACACTAGCTACGATCCTGTACTCAGGTGTAGTAACATTAATTATTCTCAAGGTTGTTGACTGGACAGTTGGCCTCAGGGTAAGCGAAGAGGAGGAGGTTACAGGGCTTGATCTCAGCCAGCATGGTGAGACAGGATATAATCCGTAAAAATGAAAAAGAATAGGGACAAAGAACTGCTAGCCATACTCGAGGTGAGCAAGGTCCTTACAGCCTCCTTTGATCTGGAACGGAACCTCACCTCGGCAATGGAAACGCTGAGCAATCTGCTGGAAATGCAGAGAGGATGTGTTTATCTGCTGGACCCGATCTCCAAGGATCTCAGGATAGTGGCAGCCCATGGCCTCACGCGTGAGGAGATTAAAAAGGGCAAATACAGAATTGGCGAGGGGATCGTGGGCCGCGTCATAGAGACAGGCTCTCCCATGTTTGTTCCCAACATCGGCGAGGAACCAAAGTTCCTTAACAGGACAAAATCGCGACCTGCAAAACAGGGGATCTCCTTTCTTTGCATTCCTATAGAACTTAAGGGAGAGATCCTGGGGGTTATCAGTGCCGACAGGATCTACTCCGAAGAGCACGGAAGTGTTGATGATGACATAAGGGTTCTTACAATTGTGGCCTCCCTGATTGCTCAGTTTGTCGGCCTCTGGAAAAGCTATCAGGAGGCTGATAAAGAGAGAGAGGAGTTAAGGCTTCAACTCAAGGAAAGGTTCAGCATTCCCAACCTTATTGGTGAGTCTGACAGGTTTCAGTCTGTTCTCAAGGCTGTATCAAAAGTAGCTAACACAGATGCCACCGTATTGCTTTTAGGAGAAAGTGGTACTGGCAAGGAATTAATTGCAAGGACAATCCATTACCAGAGCCCGAGGGCAAAAGGCCCCTTTGTTGCGGTAAACTGTGCGGCCCTTCCTGAGAATCTCCTTGAGATGGAACTCTTTGGTGCGGAAAAGGGGGCATTCACAGGAGCCACGGAAAGACGTATAGGCAGATTCGAACGTGCCCACGGAGGCACAATTTTCCTTGATGAGATAGGCGAGCTTCCTCTTTCGCTTCAGGCAAAACTTTTAAGGGTTATTCAGGAAAAGATCTTCGAGAGGCTGGGCTCGTCAAAACCTATCCATGCAGATGTAAGGATTATAGCAGCCACAAATCGTGACCTTCACGATGAGGTCTTCAGAGGAAACTTCAGAGAGGATCTTTACTGGAGACTGAATGTGGTAGCGATAATGATGCCTCCTTTAAGAGAGAGGAGGGAAGACATACCGCTCCTTGTGGATTACTATTTGAAGAAGTTTAACAAAAAATACAAAAAGTCTATAGAACTCTCATCAGATGCCATGGAGATCCTGACAGGTTATTCCTGGCCTGGAAACATAAGGGAACTGGCCAATACCATTGAGCGGCTCGTTATTATGGCAGAAAGAAACGTAATAGACAGAATAGATCTGCCCTGCAACATGTACACTGAGGCAGAAGTTACCACTTCTCACAAAAGGTTCAGCCCGGGCGGCTCTCTCAGCCATGAGGTGGAAAGCATTGAGAAGGAAAGAATCATTCGAGCCCTTAAGGAGAATAACTATATTCAGAGTCGTGCTGCCCGTGCCCTGGGAATCACCCCGAGACAGCTTGGCTACAGGATAAAAAAGTACGGTATTGAGGTTCCCTCGTAACAACATCCCAAAGTACAGCCTGATGATAAAGAAAAAATCAGCAGAAACATCTATGCCTGTCTTTGAAGGGATTGCAGTTAGAAAGGAATCAATCCAGAAACTCTCTTCTTAAAAATCTTGCTCTTTTGTCTTCTGTAAAATCCGATTCTCTCCATTCGAAATCTTCAAGGATGGAGAGATACTCCTCTTTTATAACATAGGTAAAAACCTCTTCTTTCTCTCCGTGGCTGTTAATAACCGTTACCTTTATCCTTTTATATTCCTGTCCTTCGAAACGGTCAAGCCTCTGGAGATCCTTCTCGTTTAGCCCCCTTATCAGCTGTCCCCTCACTGTGGAATCAGGATCCTTTTTTATCCCCGGATATATCTGTCCTTTTATTCTGCATCTTTTGAATCCCTTAAGCAGGGCCTTCTCCATCGGGCATATACGACCAATTACAGATGATAAGACCTCCTGCCACATAAGGGTTCCGTAGACAAAGAGGGTATATTTATCGTCTTCTTTCATATCAAAGCTTCACTCCAGATATGGAATTTAAGGATTTCTGCTACATGGAACTGACAAATTAGAACTATAATAACAAAATACAGGAACAATAGAAAAAGGCAGGGGTTAGTCCCCTGCCTTTCTGACTCTACACCTAAAGGGCATCTTTGCCCATCTCTCCGGTTCTGATTCTGTACGCCTCCTCAATCGGGATAACAAATATCTTGCCATCACCTATTGAACCCGTGTTTGCCGTGGCTATAATCTTTTTAATCACGGATTCAGCCATATCCTCTGACACAACCACCTCGACCTTTACTTTAGGCAAGAAAGTAACCTCATACTCAGCACCGCGATAGACCTCAATCTGCCCCTTCTGTCTGCCGAAGCCTTTTACCTCGGTAATGGTCATACCCTGAACACCTATCTCTGTCAGGGCCTCCTTGACCTCATCCAGCTTGTAAGGCTTTATAATTGCTTCTATCTTCTTCATAAGACTCCTCCTTGTTTTTACCGCTGAGACAGACAGGTAGCACTGCCCCAGCGGTTACTTTCATAATCTATGCTCTGACACTCTTTGCTTCGGGATGAATCTGGAAATCGGGATAAGCCTCGATACCGTGTTCACCAACATCAAGCCCTTCAAGCTCTTCTTCTCTGCTGATTCTTAGTCCGATTGTTGCTTTAATCAACTTGAACAGGATAAATGCCGTTGGAAAAACCCAGATGAAACAAGCAGCTATACCAAGGAGCTGTACTCCTATTATTTTAAGGGTAACTCCTTCGGCATTAAATAGTCCTGCAGCAAGGGTTCCCCATGCACCGCAAACACCGTGTACTGAGACTGCACCAACAGGGTCATCAATCTTCAGAACCTGATCTATGAATACTACTGAGAGCACAACTATTATCCCTGCAATTAATCCTATCAATACAGAACTGCCTGGCAGTACATTTGCACATCCTGCTGTGATTCCAACAAGTCCACCAAGCACGCCATTCAATGTCATGGTAGCATCTGGCTTCCTGAACATTATCCATGACATTATCATTGCGCCTACCGCACCTGCTGCTGCTGCAAGAGTTGTATTCACAGCGATCATGGCAATATCTGTATTTGCTGCCGTAGTGCTTCCAGGATTAAACCCGTACCATCCAAACCACAGGATGAATACACCAAGAGCACCAAGGGTGATGTTGTGCCCTGGTATGGCCTTAACCTTCCCATCCACATATTTACCAATCCGTGGTCCTAACACAATAGCGCCTGCCAGAGCTGCCCATCCTCCAACGGAGTGGACAACAGTAGAGCCGGCAAAGTCTATAAAGCCGAGCCCTTCAAGCCAACCAGAGCCCTTGTAGAGACTTCCCCATGCCCAGGAACCAAAAATCGGATATATCAGCCCGCTTATTACTACAGAGTAAGCAAGATAAGCAACGAACTTTGTTCTTTCTGCCATTGCACCTGATACAATAGTTGCAGCAGTAGCACAGAACACGACCTGAAACATCCAGAACGCCAGAGTCCAGGGATCTCCATCTTTTGCAAAGTCACTGAGGAAAAATCCTGTGGTGCCAAACCATCCTGTTTTTGTTGCACCAAACATGAGCGCAAAACCAATAGCCCAGAAAGCCAGTGCACCCATTGACATATCCATCAAATTCTTCATTATAATATTTACAGCATTTTTTGCCCTTGTAAATCCCGACTCAACCATTGCAAACCCAGCCTGCATAAAGAACACCATAAAAGCCGCCACCAGTGTCCAGACAAAATCTGCATGCTTCTGCACCTGCGAAGCAGTTATGGTATTTTCTGGCTGAGGAGCTACTGTCTCCTCAGCCACAGGAGGGTTAGGGCTGGATGACTCCTCAGCATGAAGAACTCCACCCAGCAGGTTAAATACCATTAGTATTGTTATCAGAGATATAACTATTCTTCTCATCTTAGCCTCCTAAACCTTTGCATTTGTATATTTTTTCTATGCACTTAAAAACTGAGGGTAACAGTGATGCCTCCGTACAGGATGTTGTCATCGCCGTCATCACTGATTGCCTCAATGGCATCCTCTGCATCGTTGCTAAGCGGGAACGAGTAAGCCACCATTGGCTCTATGCTTATTGCCTTTGTAACAGGAATGCTTACTGCAGCCGAGACTTCGCCGTTGTAAAAATCACTGAATTCGTCACCATTGCTGTCAGTACCCATTACTTTGTTTTCAATGTTGTAGCTTGCCGAGGCACCGATACTTAATGTCATGCCTGCCGGCAGTTCAAATGAGTGACCTAAAGATACAACCACAAAGGCACCTTCACCCTCATCGTAATCGTAATAAACAGTGATTGTCGGGCTGAGAAGCATGTCATAAGCTACGCTGGCATAAAGCTCCTGCGTGTCATCTGCGCCTTCAAGACCGTAGTAAATGTAACCAACATCAAAACTGAACTTGTCATAGGAAAAGGTATAGTTCAGAGTAAGGTCGGTTTCAGTAAGCTCACCCTGATCCGTATAATCCGTGTCATAATTTGCCCACAGATTTGCACCGAACCCTTCATAGGTGATGCCTACCGATGGCTGAACCACTATGCTGTTACTCAACTTCTGGCCTCTCCAGACATAATTACTGAACACACCGGCAGAGGCAGAACCGCTTACCTCTGCATAGGTCCTTGCAGCTGTCAGTGTCAGCACTAAAACAATTGTTACGGCAATTAATCTTAAAGCTTTCATTTAAATCCTCCTTTTTTTTTTTCTCTCATCTTTGATTTTCCAGGTTATTTACCATTGTTTTCGACCTCAACAAATACACGATACTGCCTATTCCACCTCCTTTCTCTTTATCCCGTACTTTTTGATCTTGTAACTGATCATCCTTTCCGTAATTCCCAGCATTCTGGCTGCTCTGGCCTTTACCCAGCTACTCTTTTTAAGTGCCTCCAAAATCGCTTGCTTCTCAATCTCTTCCACCTTTTCTTTCAGTGACCTCATACTCCACTCCGTTTGTCTTTGTTGTTAATCCTGATATTCTCCCCTCTGACTGTTGGACAGATAAGGCTAAAAGCATGCCAGTTTATAACTCTTTGATTTTTAAGAATTTTCTATCTGTGCCCATACTACAAAATTGTAGAGGTCTAACAATTTTGTATGACATTCCTGTATTCTTCCTCCAGATTTTCGCTCAAAAACTGCAAGAGTGCAAAACCGTTTGCAAGATTGCAGGAA
>JALUAR010000049.1:0-5502 GCA_027050975.1 Thermodesulfovibrio sp. | reverse complement strand
TTGCAGGAAACCGAAGAAACTTTTTCTTTAAATTCAACATGTTAGCTCTGGCATCAAAGATGCATGAAAATAAGCAAAACAGTATTGGAGAATCTCCATGAAAAACAGGAAAGCTATTAAAGCGGGAAGAAATATCGGCGCTGTAGGAGGAGCGGTCTTTTTTCTCCTCTTCGGGCTACTGCCGGGTTTTTACTTCGGCAGCTATGTCACTCTGGTTTTGCTGTCAGCATTCAATGGCGGGCCTGTTGAGCCAACCATTGCAACAAGGTTAATTGTAATTGTCGGCAGTATTCTTGGTGTTGTTTCAACTGCCGCCTTATGTATTGCACTGGGTGCTTTGGCAGGCACAGCCCTCAGCTATGCAGTGGAAGTTGCAGAGCAGTTCAGGGAGGCAATAAAACAGAGAAAGAAAATAAAGATCATTCCGAGACCGGTCAGACTCACTGATGAGCAGAAAAATCAAGTCTTACAAAGAATAGGTTTTCTTGCCCCATATAAAGATGGCATTCACAGCATAGTTCTGATAGGAAGCACTGCTTACAACCTTAATTCTCAGGGTTCAGATATCGATATAGTGATTATCTGCAAGAAGGACAGATATGAACAACTGAGAGAGATAATATTTGAAAAAGAGATAGAGGGGCATTTGAACCATAATGGAGTGCAGAATGTTGAACTCATTGTTCTGGAACCTCAATATACGGAAAGCCTTTTTAAGATAGCATCCCCCTTTGCATACTCTATTCGTTACGGAGCTGTATTGCAGGATGATGGTTACCTCAGCAGGCTTTGCTCCAAAGAGCTTCCCCTACTGCCAGGAAGAAAATACTTTTTAAAGGCCCTCTATGAATACATAGCTGTTCAGTACTATGGTGCCCTGACCAGGCTGGAACAGCAGATAAAACACAGAAACTGCTCGTCCCTGTGTTGTGAGTTCACAAGGGGATGCACAGGGCTTTCCGCTGCAGACACCTTTGCAAAGGTGATATTCAGAATGCTGTATGTTACCCTGCCTGCACGAGGATATATGCCTCTTTGTAAAGCGGATGTTCTGAGTTTTACCAGAGAGGTTTACGGCGAGCAAGGAGCACAGGCACTGGAAAGTGCCATAAACATCCTCAGGCAAAACAGGACCTCTATCCTTTATAATGAATATAGAAGCATCAAGCCCTTTGCCACCGAACTCTTCAAGGAGGTACTGGGCATTGTAGGAATCAGGAAGGATGTACTCAACATACTTAAGGATGCCGCAAACATGGTAAGGGGTGATGTTCATAAAATTCAGGATCAGCGATTTCGTCAGTGCATAATATAGCACCAGTGTTATTCCAATGAATAAAAGAGTACTCGTCATTAGCGACATACACGGCCAGTATGAGGCCCTTCTTAAGGCTCTGGATTATGCAAACTACAGCTCATCGGACACTCTTATCTTCTTAGGTGATTATATAAATCGCGGGAAAAGATCAAAGGATGTTCTCAGTCTTCTTTGCGAACTGAAAAAGAACCCTGATAATATTTTTCTTAAGGGCAATCATGAGGAGATTATTCTGCAGCTTCTTCAGGGAAACTGCGAATACTGGTACATGTGGCTTGAGTACGGAGAGGGAAGGGCCTGCATCAGATCCTACGGGGTTAATCCCGAACTGATTTATTCGAAGGATACGGAATATTATTACTCCGACGAACACGAGACCTACAGGCTTAATAAAGAGGGCTCCAGAAGGTTCATTCAAAGGCTTTTTCCAGAGGAACATCTGGAGTTTATGCGAAGCACCGTTGCCACTTACCAGCTTGGTGAGTTTTTCTTCAGTCATGCAGGGATAGAAAAGGGATTGGATTTAGCAGAGCAGAGCCTCTTTACTGATTATTTCCTCGTCTGGGGAGATGAGGAGTTTCTTCATGACAGGGCTGAATATGGCAAATTAGTCATCTACGGCCATTATCACCTTGATAGTCCACTGATCAGGAACAACAAGATATGTATTGCCCTGAGGGATGCGATTGCTGTGCTTGATCTCGACACAATGATTGTAATCGATTCGAGGGGAAGAAAAACAGAATTGTTAAAACAGTTAAAGATCGTATGAGTGGTGAATTCAGAAGAATTATGGTCCGTGAATACTCCGGCTCAAAGGGAGGGGAAAGACCCCTGGTACTTATATTCAATGACGAGTCAGTTCCGGTAGAAGTTGTCGACCGATGGGTTGAGGAGGAGTTTGAAACAAGAAAGAGAAGGAGATTCTTCCGATTGAAAGACCACAAAGGTATGGAGTACCTCGTCTATCTGGACGAGGATACACAAGACTGGTTTATGAAGTTTTAAGTCAGGAGGCTAAAATCTCAGAACTTCCTGAATCTATCTCCCTGGACACCGCAAACAGGGCATCTCTCGGGCGCCTTATCCAGTGTTGTATAGCCGCATACAGGACATATGCTTATCTCTTCTAACTCCAGATCCTTTCCAGCCTTAACAGCCTCTTTGGCCTCTGAGTATAAAGAGGCATGGATCTTTTCCGCCTCAAGGGCATAGTACATGGAATTGACCGCCTTCTGTTCATCCTGCATTTCTGCAACAGATTTGTATGCAGGATACATCTCTTCAACCTCAAAATTCTCGCCATCAATTGCCACATCCAGATTCTCTATGGTCAGACTTACTCCGTTAAGAGCATTAAGATGGTTTGCTGCATGCACCCTTTCTGCAAAGGCAATGGCTGTAAAGAGCCTGGAGATATTCTTAAACCCCTCATCAGCAGCCTTGTCTGCAAATATCATGTACTTCATATGGGCCTGGCTTTCACCTGAAAAGGCTGCCTTAAGGTTCTCTTTCGTCATTTTACGCATGGCTTTCCCTCCCTGGAATTGACTTCTCGGAATTATGGATATACAATGATTATATCTCATTACAACAAATTTATCGATCGAAATTTTAAAATCTGCTTTTTTACCTGTAAGCCGTAGCTTAACTTGGAATATCTACTCGCCATAGACCTGGGCCTTAGAACAGGCATTGCACTTTACGGAGAGGACGGTAGACTCTGCTGGTACCGCTCCAGGAACTTCGGCACCCTCTCGCGCCTGAAACGTGGAGTCAGCACTCTGCTTAATGAGATTCCAGAACTTTGCTGCATTGTCCTTGAAGGTGGCGGAACTATTGCCGAGATATGGCAAAAAGAGGCAAAACGGAGGGGTATCCAGGTGATACGAATCGATGCCGAACAGTGGAGGGAGAAACTACTCTACCAGCGAGAGCAACGGAGTGGCTCTATCGCAAAGAGGAATGCTGATATACTGGCTCGAAGGGTCATTGAGTGGTCAGGAGCTACACGACCCACCTCTCTGCGGCATGATGCTGCCGAGGCCATCCTGATCGGACTCTGGGCTGTCCTTGAAAGAGGCTGGCTCACCAAACTGCCCCAGCATATCAGAAAATAGGATGAAATTATAACGGGATCAAAATATTTCCCAATCGAGCTATAAGAAATCCTAATTTTTCTATTGACAATTCATATAAAAAAGATTATTTTAAAGTATATGCTTTACCGAGGGTGAGGGGAAAAGTGCATAAAAAATTGAATTGCTGGGAATATATCAAATGCGGCCGGGAGCCCGGAGGAGCAAATGTCGACAAATTAGGAGTCTGCAAGGCTCCTCTTACCACCAGACTGCATAAGGTAAATGGCGGTATAAACGGTGGAAGAATCTGCTGGATCATTGCAGGCACCTACGGAGCCTACAAATCCAAGTTTGTTGACTGTACCGAGGCACACAAAATATCCTCCTGCCTTGAATGCGAATTTCACCAGAAGGTGCTCGAGGAGGAGGGATTCGGGTTTATAAACAGCGTAAAGATCAAAAAAAGGAAACCGTCAGCCCGAAGATAACAAGCCACAGGATACCCTCCTGTGGCTTTTCATACCTCAATATGTTTGTGACACCTCCTTGTACATACCCTTGCACATGCCTCACAGCCTATACATTTTTGAGGGTTTGCAACAGACATTACCTTGTTACCCATGTCATCGCCATATTCATCCTCACCCTCAAAGGGCTTTTCAATCAGCGTCAGGACTCCCCTGCCACATACCTTGTAACAGCGGCCACAACCTATACATCTTTCAAAGTCAATCGACTCTAAAAACCTTGGCGTCCAGGGCTCACCGCCTCTTGTATAGCTCACGACCCTATTCATGATATCCTCCCAAACAATTATGCTATTGCCTCACCATCACGCTCATCCGTTCTTATCCTTACGGCACCCTCTATCGGTGATACAAATATCTTTCCGTCTCCATGCTTTCCTGTCTGGTTAACCTTTATTATTGCCTTTACAAGCTTTGTTACAACATCATCTGGCACCACAATAGTGAGCAGTTTCTTCGGCACATAAAGGGCAGCCTTAGGCAGGGTATGCTCAAGGGCATATGTGGATGGTGTGGGTTTCAGTTTGGCTGCTGTACAGAAACTCTCGGGCATCTCCGAGTCCATCTCAGCGCACATATCACCTTTTTGCTTACCTCTTCCTTCAACACTCTGAATTGTCAGCGACGGATAGCCAAGCTCTTCAAGCACCCTTTTTGTCTCAGGCACCTTGTCCCTTCTTATGATTGCCGTAATCTCCTTCATAGACCAGCCTCCCCTGTTCTCACTGTATAGGCACTCTCTACAGGACTGACAAAGATCTTTCCGTCACCAATAAAACCTGTTCTCGCCTTGTCCTGAATCAGTTTTACCACCTTGGACTCGTCCTCATCATCAACAACAATCATCAAAAGGGTCTTTGGTAGCTCGTCATAATGCACAGGACCAACCTGAAGTCCCTTCTGCTTGCCCCTTCCGAATACCGGCATCTTTGTCACTGAAGGGAAGCCTGCTCCCTCCAGAGCCAGCACCACTTCCTGTTCCTTTTCCGGCCTTATGAATGCCCTGATCATCTTCATCTCTCTTTCCTCCTTATGTTTTCAGGCAAGAGGTTATAGGCCATGGGCAATAGGGATAAATAAAATTCTTTCCTATCGCCTATAGCCTTTCGCCTATTGCCCTATGTGTTATTCATTGCCTTTCTCAGCCACGGCGGTGGCGAGGTTCTTAAAGTATCAAGGAGCTTCTTTAATGCCTCCTCAATGGTAACCACCTCCTTCACCTTTACAGGCATTATGCCCTTCCTTGACAGTCTGGCTGCCGAGGGAGTTCCTATTTCTGTAAGATATATAAGCTTGCAATCAGAGAGTCGGTCAACTTTGCTCTGGACCCTGTCCTCGTGAATCTCTCCCTGCCCTCTGGTCTCCTCCACTGCCGTGTCTCTGCCTTCGGCAAACCTTCTGATTTCAATAAAACTGTAACCATCCTCTGTTATTTCATATATTGCAAACATACCGGCCCTTCCGAAATGCTCATCCACATGTTTACCGTCTGTAGTTGCAAAACCTACCTTCACAGTACACCTCCTCTGTCGCACTGCCCCTTTGAGGGTCAGTGTATCAATAGATTCGCTATTTC
>JALUAR010000048.1 GCA_027050975.1 Thermodesulfovibrio sp. | reverse complement strand
CTCTTTTGCCTCAAGGGCCTTTTTCAGAACTATCTCGCGTATCTCCATTGATGCCTCCGGCAAATAATTTTTTCAGACTAAAACGTATCTTTTTTTTAGATATTCAGAGCTATACGGACGTCAGGCTAAAACCTTTCTAAACACCGGAAATTTTCCCAAGGGGTTTAATTTTTTTGCTAAAATATAGTATTATATAATAAAGTTAATATTTTTGTCTTCTCTCAGGAGACAACCTATCTGTGTGTAGCACGGATACAGACACAATCAAATGGAGGTAAAAGAATGTTTCGCTTTTCCAGAAAACTTTATGACGATATAAAAGCAGGAAAGATTACCCTCACCTTCCAGCCATGGGAGACATTGAGAGTTCTCAGAGGCAAGATCTACAGGGCAAGACATGTGGGGTTGCTCCGTGTCCTTGACGTTGATTTCAAGAAGCTTTCCGAAATCACTCCAGAGGAGATCAAAAGATGCGGTTACGCCTCCATGGAAGAATTTATGAGTGATTTCGAGGAGTTTGCAGAAAGAGAAATAGATTTCGAGCGCGACAGAGCAGTAAGAATAGAGTTTGAATATATTGGCGAGGACATAGAAAACTACAAGAAAGCCATGGGTAATGTCAAAGATTCCGAGCTGTACGACCTCAAGGAGCAGCTGATTATAGCGGACCAGAAAAATGCCAAACCATGGATTATTAAGACACTCAGACTATTAAGAGAACAGGGTTATATTCCTTCCAAGGATCTTGAAAAGAGACTGAAGATTCCTGCTGACAGGATTAAGCAGAATATGAAAAAACTGAAGGCAATGAACCTTATCACCAGCCATCAGAGGAAGGGCTACGGCATAACCCCTCTGGGGGTTAAAGTTCTGAAGACTCTGAGCACGGAAAAGAAGTAGTCTTTGCTCGAGTATATACTGAAAATTGTTAAAGATCTCGAGGGTCCGAGAGACGGTTTTTACCATTACGAAAAGTTAGAAGGGGCCGCGGACAGGATAGTTTCAGAGTTTAAAGCCCTGGGATATGTTGTTGAAGAAGACCCCTTCATCTTCAATGGAAGGCCCTACCGTAATATAATTGCCACAAAAGAGGGGATCAGTAAAAGAGAGAACTGGGTATTAGTGGGAGCGCATTATGATGCTGTTGCTGGCTCGCCAGGGGCTGATGATAATGCCTCTGGCGTTGCTGTTATGCTCGCTGTAGCCAGAGCACTTGGGCCTAGACCGGGAATAAAATTCGTAGCCTTCACTCTCGAAGAGCCACAACCCAATTCGGTTGAGTTTCTCATAGGAAGTAAGCACTTCGTTAAAAAGATGTCAGCCGCTGGTCAGGCATACAGGGCTGTCTTCATATTAGAGTCAGTAGGTTTTATCAGCCATGCACCGTCAAGCCAGTTACTCCCACCCTTTGTTAAGGCACCCAGTGTGGGTGACTTTATAGGTGTTATCGGAAACAGACAGTCCGGATGGCTAATGCAGAGGTTTGAGTCAGTTGCCTCAAAGCATGTGCCGGAACTGAAAATCGTCACTTATAAAGTTCCAATGAAGGGTTTTCTTGTTCCCGAAACAAGGTTTAGTGACCATGTTCCCTTTCTGGGATGCCGGGTTTTCCGCTGTAATGATAACGGACACGGCCATGTTCAGAAATCCCAACTACCATACCGAGTTTGATACCTCAGACACACTCTCCCCCGAATTCATGGAGCAGGTAGCCAGGGCCCTTTTGAAAACTCTGGAGACTCTTGGAGCATAAAATTATCTTATTTTCAGTCGTAGGCATCCTCGTCCTGAAGCTTTTGAAGCACCTCTTGCAGGAGATTGAGGGAGTCTTGAGCTACGTCCTCCTGTACCTTCTGGATTGCAAAGCCTGCATGAACAAGCACATAATCTCCCACCTTTGCCTCCTCTGGAAGAAGCATCAGGCTCACCTGCCGCCTGGCACCCATAACATCCACGGTAGCCATCATGTTATTGATCTCGACTATCTTTGACGGTATTGCAAGACACATAATTCACCACCCATTTGTCCACAAGTTGCAAGCACGGACTCGCCTGTTACGGCAAACTCTCATATGCTTTACCCGTATTTTCGGAATCCGTCTTAGGGGTTACAACAACATCCCATTCCTTAAGTTTATTTACCACCATCTCTATCAGGAGGTCAAGACGCGCCTCTACTGCAGGACTAAGCCCGTACCCCGTGTCTATACTTTGAGGCTGGATCCCCACCAGGTGAATCTCCTCAGGAAGTGTACCCATCAGTCTTCCGGCTCCTATAAGGTCCGGCAGGGCAATCTGGTGAACAGAAAGCTTTGTTGCAAAGTACTTCGGAATCTCGTCCTTGGTAAGCTCTCCCACTTCACCCGGCTTTTTATTGAAGTTCACAGCATCAATAAATAGTATCTTCTCCATCCCCTCCACAAAGGGAAGGAGTTCAAGCCCCTTTGTACCACCGTCAATCAGTTCGACATACTCGGGAAAGAGGAACCTCTCCTGGAGCCTCTGCAGGGCAAACACCCCTGCACCGTCATCAGTCATCAGGATGTTGCCTATGCCTATAACAGCTATCTTTTTTGAGCTATTCCCTATCACTCTCTCTTATCCGTAATCTTTCACAGTTTGCTAAGGTGTTTTATCCAGCAGATGATCAAATTAAGCTGTTCACCTTTAAATACTGAATCTAAAACAAAGAAGAGGGGCATACACTTTTATGCCCCTCTTCATGACATACCTATCTTTCAGAGAGTCTATTCCCATTCTTTACCTGTCACAAATTTGTACCCGCTGAATATTGAGCCCATCAAACCATTACGCTCCCTGGCATCAAGATACCATCCTATGTATATGTGAGCTGCGGCAAAGACAAGTATGACATACATAGCAAGATGGTGATACAGCCTTATGGTCTGAAGATGCATTACCCCTGTAAGCCATCCACCAAGCAAAGTCCATATGGTCCCTTCATGAGTTAGCGAATACAGGGCAAACCCCGAGATTATCTGGAAGACAAACAGGGCAAAGATAAAGAAATAGACCAGCCCTGCAAGTGCCGTGTGTCCCACTGCATATGGTGGCTTTCTGCTGATAAAGAGATAGAACTTCACCGCATCCCAGAGGTCTTTCCACTGCCTTCCGGTAAGGGGAACCAGCACCCTCCAGCTGGCATATCTGTTACCCATAAATGCCCAGTACAGCCTCACTATCACACTCATTAGAAAAGTATAGGCAGCAACAAAGTGGATATATCTCATCCACCCCATAATATACTGCTTGGAAGATATGGCATGGATAAAGGGGTTGCCGATGTAAAAACCCGTAAACGACAACGCCAGTATACAGAGAACATTTATCCAGTGCGTAAGTCTGACAGGGAACTCCCAGGCATATACCCTTATCCTCTCCTTACCCATAGCTACCTCCTTTCCCTCACACTATCTTTATCCTTGTTACCTCTTTACCATCCGGATCAACAACATGGACTGCGCAGGCCATGCAAGGGTCAAAGGAGTGGATGGTTCTGAGTATCTCAATCGGTTTTTCCGGGTCTGCAACAGGGGTTCCGATAAGGGCTGCCTCGTAAGGTCCTCTCTGTCCCTTGGCATCTCTTGGAGAGCCGTTCCATGTGCTTGGCACCACACACTGATAGTTCACAATCTTACCGTCTCTGATTTTTACCCAGTGGCCAAGGGCACCTCTCGGAGCCTCATGCCAACCATACCCCTGGGCCTCCTTAGGCCAGGTGGAGGGGTCCCATTTCTCGGTATTATGAGTCCGGTAATCACCCTTCTTAATATTGGCTGCAAGCTCATCAAGCCAGACAGGTAGCATCTCTGCCGTAACCAGCGTTTCAACACCCCTTGCAGCAGTTCTACCCAGTGTCGAGAAGAGCACCTCGGGACCTACATTCAGCTTCTTCAGAACATAGTGCACCACCTCTTTCACCCTCTTGTGGCCGCTTGCATAGGCTACAAGCATTCTTGCAAGAGGGCCAACCTCCATGGGCTTGTCATCATAGCGGGGTGCCTTTAGCCAGCTATATTTGCCATCCGTATTAAGGAACTTGTAAGGTGGCTTCGGACCGGTGTACTTAAAGTTCGTTACTCCGTCCCAGGGATGCCTGGACTTGCCGTCACCGTCAGGATACTCATACCACGAGTGGGTTACATACTCTGTTATCCTGGTATGGTCAACGGGATGGACCTTGCTTAAATCCTTGTTCAGGATTATCCCTCTTGGAAGCCAGAGGTTGTCAGTGTTGCTTATATTGTCCTGCTCGAAGACACCGTAGGCAAGATAATTACCCACGCCCTCGCCGTATTTGGCCCACTCCTTGTAGAAGGATGCAACTGCCAGAAGATCGGGAATATAGACCTTCTCGACAAACTCCAGGGCCTTCTTCGCCAGCCCGCTCATGAAGGCGATACTGCCAGCATTAAGGGCATTTTGACTGTTCGGATCAATGGGCACTGCCATACCACCGACAAGATACGTCTGGGCATGAGGGTTCTTTGCTCCTAAAAGGGCCTGGATCTTTATTACATCCCTCTGCCAGTCAAGGGCCTCAAGGTAATGGGCAACAGCCATAAGGTTGGCTTCAGGCGGGAGCTTGTATGCCTTATGACCCCAGTAACCGTTTGTGAATGGTCCAATCTGGCCACTTTCCACAAAGGCCTTGAGTTTTTCCTTAACACCCTTGAAATATGCTTTTGAAGACTTTGGCCAGTCAGAGATAGACTGGGCAAGGGCTGCTGTCTTGGCAGGATCAGCCTTAAGAGCACTCACGATATCAACCCAGTCAAGGGCATGGAGATGATAGAAGTGGATTACATGATCCTGAACATACTGTATCCCTGTGATCAGATTCCTGATAATCCTTGCATTATCAGGTATTGTTATGTTTAAGGCATTTTCGACCGCTCTCACCGAGGCGGTTGCGTGAACCGTGGTTCAAACGCCTCATATCCTCTGGGCAAATGCCCAGGCATCACGGGGATCGCGGCCTTTAAGAATAATCTCTATCCCCCTGAACATTGTGCTTGAAGACCAGGCATCAACAACCTTGCCACCCTCCACCTTTGCCTCTATCCTCAGGTGGCCCTCGATCCTTGTTACTGGATCAATCGCTATCTTTGCCATATCCCTTACACCTCCCTGTATTTTGGTTATAATTCCAGTTCTTTGGTTAAACAGAACCCCTACTCATCCTTGTCTTTTCTACCACCTGTAAGAACTCGACCAATACCGTGAGCAACGAGGGCGGCTCCCGTAACAGCAGCAAGCCCTGCACCAACCTTGTCCGCTGAAGTCTCAACACCGAAACCAGGAGGCTGAGGCAGTCTCCTGTAGAATGGAGCCATTTTGTCCCAGAAGGCAGGCTCAGCACAGCCTATGCAGCCATGTCCTGCCTGGACAGGCCAGCTGGTTCCTTCATTGTACTTGACAGTCGGGCAGTTCTTAAAGGTCTCGGGACCTTTACAGCCCATCTCGTACAGACACCAGCCCTTGCGGTGTCCTTCATCACCCCACTGCCGTACAAACTGGCCGGCATCAAAGTGAGCCCTGCGCTCGCAGTTGTCATGAATCCTCTTTCCATAGGCAAACAGTGGTCTGCCAAACTTGTCAAGGGCAGGTAGAGAACCAAAGGTGAGAAAGTGGACTACTGTGGCGGTTATATTCTCAACATTCACTGGACAGCCTGGCAGATTCACCACAGGTATACCAGGAACCGCATCCTTAACCCCTACAGCACCGGTAGGGTTAGGTGCAGCAGCAGGCAACCCACCGTAGGCTGCACAGGTACCCACTGCAATGGTGGCCATTGCGCTGC
>JALUAR010000047.1:4570-5946 GCA_027050975.1 Thermodesulfovibrio sp. | reverse complement strand
TGCATACCTCCTCTGTTAGTTTCACAGAGGATTAGTATACATGACTCCCCAGGGTGGTCTATTTTGAAGTGACCCTTACTGGTACACTTTAGGTGACCCCTGACACTGTATTATACATCCTTACCCACTGGCATATCGAAGAGTCTCAAACTCCTCCTTGTCAAGCAGTTCATCCCTGATGGTGCCCTGATAGCTCTCAATATGGCCATTGTTAAAAGGCTGTCCTGGTGGTATCACCTCCTCCCTTATTCTCCATTTTCTTATTACTCTCTGAAATTCTACAGAACGAAACTCAGGCCCGTCATCCCGTCTGAAAACCCTTGGAGGGCCATACTGCCTGCAAAGACTGTCAAGATAAGAGGCAATAGTCCTGCCAGGCAGAGAGAACTCCACAGGAGGCTCAAAGCCTCTGCGGGTAAATACATCCAGCACATTGAATATTCTGATACCTCTTCCAGAGGTTATCCTATCATGCAGGAAGTCCCCCTCATGCCCTTGTATTTCTGTCTCCATCGGTATATGGGGTTTTCATTGATGCCGTATTTTCTTGCCACAGATGAGACAGAGTTGCCAGGCAGATCTGCTTCAGCTATGATTCTAATGATCTGGTCTATTGAGAACTTGTTTGGTCTCATTTCTGTGCTCCTCCTTATGTATAGATTAATTATACAATCCTACATAATGGATGTCTCATTTTGGGGGAGCACTTCACAAGAGATAGAGAACGGGATGGTAGAGGTTAACTACATTAGAACTCTTCACATAGATGAGCCTTTAGCAAGGATAGAGTCTGAAGGAACGATCAGATACTACCATGCGGATGCTTTGGGTTCAATCATAGCATTAACTGATGACATTGGACAGATAAGGCTACAATTACTCATGACCTGCAACCATTGGTCAGGTCGCGATCCCCTGCACGAAATACAACAAAACATTAAGACAGGAGTTCATCTGCTCTGGTAATATAGAAATATCTATGATGTTTCAGAAAAATATCATAAAAAGTCTCAGGATAAAGATTAAAGGCAAAGTGCAGGGGGTGGGGTTCAGGCCCTTTGTTTATAATCTGGCAAAAAGTCTTTCGCTTAGTGGTTATGTAAAGAACTCTTCAAAAGGTGTGGTCATAGAGGTTGAAGGAGATAAAGTGGATGATCTTCTTGATACCATTCGGAAGGACCCGCCACCGCTTGCCAGGATAGAATCTATCGAGACAGAGACCGTTCCATTCAGGGGATACGATGATTTCAAAATCATTGAAAGTGAAGACGAGGGTAGCTTCACCCATATCTCCCCCGATGTTTCCATTTGTGATGACTGTCTCAGGGAACTTTTAGACCCCAATGACAGAAGATATCTTTATCCCTTTATAAATT
>JALUAR010000047.1:1094-4560 GCA_027050975.1 Thermodesulfovibrio sp. | reverse complement strand
CTTTATAAACTGTACCAATTGTGGGCCCCGCTATTCGATAACCACCTCGCTACCCTATGACAGGCCGAATACAACAATGAGAGTCTTCAGGATGTGTTCTGCCTGTGAGCGAGAGTACAATGATCCTTCAAACAGGAGATTTCATGCACAACCGAATGCCTGTCCCGAATGCGGTCCCTCCTTAAGCCTGAAGATTACAAATGAGGCATACAATGCTTATAAAGATTTTGATCCTCTGGAAGGGGCAATAAGAATCATCAACTCCGGTGGCATAGTGGCAATCAAAGGGATAGGCGGTTTTCACATAGCCTGCAATGCAGAAAACAGAGATGCAGTGAGGCTTCTCAGACAGAGAAAACGGAGAAGCAACAAGCCTTTTGCCCTTATGGCTTCCGATATCGATACTATCAGACTGTTCTGCTCTGTTACGACACAGCAGCAGAGGCTTCTGAGGTCCAGGCAACGGCCTATTGTGCTTCTTAGAAAGCTTTCTCAATGTAAGATACCCGAGGAGGTGGCCCCCAAAAACAGCTATTTAGGCTTCATGCTTCCTTACACGCCACTACATTATTTGCTTTTTAAATATCCCCTGGAGGAAGAAATAAAGTACCACTGCCTCGTTATGACCAGCGGCAACCTCTCTGAAGAGCCGATTATCCATGAAAATAATGCTGCCATTGAAAGGCTCTCTTCTTTTGTAGATGCCTTTCTGTTACACAACAGGGATATCTTTATGAGGGTGGATGACTCAGTGATAAAGGGTGGGTTTTTTGTCAGACGTTCAAGGGGGTATGTGCCAGATGCGATTCCGTTGAAAGACCACGGGCCGGAGGTGCTTGGTGTGGGAGCAGATATTAAGAACACCTTTACTCTTACAAAGGAGTCCTATGCCGTACCAAGCCAGCATATAGGGGATATGGAGAATTACGAAACCCTTCTCTTCTTTGAGGAGGTTCTGGAGAATCTCAAGAAGGTTTATCGTGTAAACCCTGAGGCAATAGGTGCTGATTTGCATCCCGGATACTATACAACACGTTGGGCTGAGGAGCAGGGTCTGCAGGTTTTCAGGCTGCAGCATCATTATGCCCACGTAGCCTCGGTTATGGCTGAGGCTGGTCTGATGAGTAAGGTGATAGGAGTGGCCTTTGACGGCTCTGGCTATGGTACCGATGGCACTATTTGGGGCGGAGAGTTTCTTCTGGCAGATCTACATGGGTTTGAAAGGGTAGGCTACCTCTGTCATATATGCCTGCCAGGCGGAGAAATGGCAATAAAGGAGCCCTGGAGGATTGCCGTCGGTTTGATAAAGAGTATATTCGGTGACAGGGCAATGGATTATCTTGAGAGGCTTGGATTTACGGAAAAATACACCTCCTCTCTCATAGAAAATATATTTAAACTGATGAAGCTTCGAGAGTATTCGCCTCTGAGTTCTGGCGCCGGAAGGCTTTTCGATGCTGTCTCAGCCATATTGGGGATTGTTGACAGAAACAGCTTTGAGGCAGAGGCTGCCATAGCCCTTGAATCATGCACAATGGATGGAATAAATGAGACTTATCCCTATGATATACGAAATGAGGGTGCCCTAAAAGTGGATCTTTATTCGGTGATAAGGGCAATTGTTGAGGACCATCTTAAGGGGGTAAACAGAGAAGTTATTTCTACCATTTTCCATAATACAATGGCAGAGGTTATAATAGATGTGGTAGAGAGGTTATACAGAGAGACAATTATCCGGGATGTCGCTCTTTCAGGCGGTGTATTCCAGAACCACTATTTAACAGAGCGGGTGATTCAGGGTTTGAAGGAGAGAGGCTTTAATGTATATTTTAACAGACTTGTTCCACCCAATGATGCCTGTATCTCCCTTGGGCAGGCCTACATTGTGAGGGAGCGGTTGAGGTAAAGAAAGAGGGAGTGTTATGAAACAGCTAATTGAACTTATAGTTGAATTCTCAAACAGGATAGGTCGTCCAGTGCGGCTGATGGAGGTTTGCGGAACCCATACCGTTGCTATCTTTCGTCACGGAATCAGGTCGGTACTGCCAGAAGGCATAGAGCTTATCAGCGGGCCAGGATGTCCTGTATGTGTTACCTCTGTCAGGGATGTTGATACAGCAATAGCCATTGCCATGGAGCCTGATACAATACTTACCACCTTTGGTGATATGATGAGGGTTCCTGGTTCTGAGCGGAACTTCTATGAGGCAAGGGCAGAGGGAGCTGATATCAGGGTTGTATACTCACCTGTAGATGCCCTCAGGCTGGCTTCGGAGACTCCCGAAAAGAGAGTTGTCTTCTTTGCCACAGGGTTTGAAACCACCTCTCCCCTGATTGCAGCATCAGTGTTTGATGCAGAAAGAAAAGGGATTGAGAACTTCTACATCTATTCCGTGCACAAACTTGTGCCTCCTGCGCTCAGTGCTCTCCTTGCTGACTCAGAAGTCAAGGTGGATGGCTTTATATTGCCTGGGCATGTAAGCACCATAATCGGGGCTGTAGCCTATGAGTTTCTGGCATCCGAATTCGGAATGCCTTCAGTTATAACCGGATTTGACCCCCAGGATATTCTTCAGGGCATTCTCATGCTTCTGAGGCAGATATACGATGGAAACCCAAAAGTGGAGATACAGTACACCCGTGCTGTAAGACCCGAGGGTAACAAAAAGGCTGTGGAGTTGATATATCGGTACTTTGTGCCTTCCGATGCCTACTGGCGTGGTATAGGTATGATTCCTGATAGCGGACTTGTGCTGAGACCCGAGTACAGCAGATTTAATGCCCTGTCTCTTTATGATATCCATGTGGAGAGCAAGCCGGAGCCCAGGGGATGCTCCTGCGGCGAGGTTTTGAGAGGAATAAAAAAGCCTACTGACTGTCCTCTTTTTGGCAGGAGATGCACGCCGGAGCAGCCCGTGGGAGCATGTATGGTGAGTTCTGAAGGTAGCTGTGCTGCTTATTATAAGTATTTCAATCCTTGCTGAGATTATCGAGGAACCTTTCAATTTCGTTCAGAAACAATGAAAATCCGCTTTGTCCCTTACGGAGATTTTTCAGTATTAGTTCATCATCTATAGTCCAGTATCTGTGAATTAGAGAGTTCCTGAAATCGAAAAAAGGCTTAAGTGATGAGAAAACCTCTTGTGATATAATGCCTTTTTCTGAAGATTTCTTGATGGTGTCTATGTATCCCTTTACAGGAGTTCCATATCCTTTTGCAAGTATATGTTGAAGAGTCAGAGAGATCGCTTCCGCAATCTCTATAAGGGTATATTTTATTGCCTTTTTGACCGTTTTGCTTGCCAATATCTCCTTGTCAGAATACTGATCCAATAACTCCTCAAGGTCACGTATACCCTCTTTTATTTCATAAAGATACTGCCTGATTCTTTTCCTGTCCGGATTCATTAAGATGTTCCTACATTTAATATTTGGTAAGAAAGTGAAGCTTCCCGACCAAAGGTCG
>JALUAR010000047.1:0-1084 GCA_027050975.1 Thermodesulfovibrio sp. | reverse complement strand
ATGCAAGGAGCATTGTAAATATCTATCAAATTTCTGACAGAATAATCTCGTTCATTCTGTACTGGAGAGATATACGTTCTATATAATCTGTTCTTAAAGCAGGATTATTGTCAATGACAAGTATGCCTTTATCCAGAATCTCTATAACAAAGTCATACGGTGCATTATTGATTACTCTTATGTCAATCTCGTCAGGAGATATATCGTATCCTTTGGTTTGCAATAACTCTGATAATCTGATTTTCATGTCAGCCTGAAAGGAGAAGATGTCAGTAATATCTTTGGTATATAGAGCAATATCAATATCGCTTACGACAGATCCCCCCTCTGTAAAGGAGCCGTAAATGTATCCAAAGACTACCTTTTCTTCTTCCGATAAAAGGATTCTTATAATATGTAAGATATCCTTTTTTTGCTCTTCTGAAAAGATCAACATTTTTTATTATAGCATCTTTATTACATCCTTTTCAGAAACTTAAATACAAACAGTCTTCTTCCTGCTGTCAGTGCCTTTTTTGCATACTTTGTCTCTCTGATTTCATGAACCTTCTCAGCAGACTCCAGAAACCCTGCCTCTTTGAATGACTCTTCGATTACATCGGCATACTCATCATGGTCCGTTGCCACTACAACAAATCCTCCTGGTTTGAGACATCGCTTAAGTAGGGATGCAAAATCACAGTTTATCAGCCTTCTTTTGTAATGTCTTTTTTTGGGCCATGGGTCTGGAAAGAGTATATATACACCGTCAAGATACTCTGATGGAATCCTTTCTGTAATGACTATCCTGGCATCTTCCGTTATTATTCGTATGTTTGTGGGCTGCGGGGGGTTTTCATTGTCATAATTGACAAGTCTTCGGAGAAGTTTGACAACCCCGGAGGTATAGAGCTCGATGCCAATAAAATCCGCCTCGGGATGTTTTCGGGCCATTTCGTAGAGAAAGGCTCCGTTGCCAAAGCCTATCTCGAGATAAAGCGGAGCCTTTCTGTCGAAGATATCCTCCGGCTTAATAACTCCTTCAGAGGCAATTGCAACCTTGGGAAGAACCTTTTTCAATGCCTCTTCCTGGGCCGTGCTGAGA
>JALUAR010000046.1 GCA_027050975.1 Thermodesulfovibrio sp. | reverse complement strand
CATAATGATGATGTCAGCATCAGGACTGAAAACCTTTATTTCCAGGGCAGCCTTTTTAGAGTAAAGATACCAAACAGAAGCCTCTCCAACCCTCTTTTCATTCCTTACATCCGCAAACCAGGAGAGATAGGTCGCTTCACTCACACGAAACATATCTGGCGGAAGCATGACGGTATTTATAAATCTAAGATCTGATCCAAAGAAGTTGGAGTCCTTCCTCTCAGCCATGAAAATCTCTGGATGCTGACCGAGGTAATCCGCCATTGCTGTGGTTCCGCATTTCGGAGCTCCCACTATGAAGAATTCCGGCTTTCTCATTGTCTTCACATCCGTAATAGTTTTTTAATACGACAACAGGCTTTTGTCAAGCACCCCGTCCAAGGTCAGTGCTTGCCAATGCAATGACGATCTAATTTTTATTATTTTTATTACATTTCTTGCCTTCATCGCCAACTATCGGGGTCCCCAAAAAGTCGTAGACTTTTTGGGGTGGTGGTGTCGGGGCTTTCGGCAAAGGACATTGTAAAGCTCTATGTACCTGGGAGCAATACTGTCAAGGCTATACATGGTTCTTATCTTATCGTATGCATTCCGTGCAATACGATCTGCCAACGCATTCTCCCTTAAAAGCCGGGCTATGCCTTCTGCAAGTCCTCCGGAGTCGCCTGGCTCAACCAGTATACCATCTCTTTCGTCATCTATAATATCTACCACCCCGCCTATCCTTGTAGCCACCACTGGCAGGCCGCAGGCCATTGCCTCAAGAAGGGAATTCGGCATCCCTTCCTGCAGGGAAGGCAACACAAATATATCCGTTGCATGGAGGAAATCGACAACATTGTTCACATGACCATAAAAGACAACTTTATCTGTTATTCCCAGATCCTCAGCCATCCTTTCCATCTCCTCAAGCAAAGGGCCTTCACCGAGCAGCAACAGTCTGGCACTGCCAAACTCACCTACTATCTTCTTCCATGCCTGAAGCAGGTAATCAATCCCCTTTCTCCTGACGAATCTTCCGCTAAATGTTACTAACACCTCATCGGAGTCAAATCCGAGAGAGACCTTTATTCTCTTCTTTTCCTCTGGGTCAACGGGATGAAAGATCCCTGTATCTATAAAGTTTGTTATTCGTTTTATTTTTTCTCCTGGAATACCATCATTTAGCAGTCCATCCTCTATTTCGGAGGTAGTGGCTATAAAGGCATCCACTCCCCTTAAAAGCCTTGCAAGGAGACTACCAAGACCAAGGTATCGGCCCTTTAAAGATCCAGCCTCGGTACCGAGCTTTGCAGCCGCAACCTTGGCAATAACCTTTTTCCCTAATATCTTAAGCATGGGCAGATTTATAATGAGCGGCAGACTGGCACCGTGAAAGTGGACTATATCATACCTGTGCCTCTTTCTGAACAGTATAAAGGCACAGCTTACACTGAAGCTTAAAGAGATCAGGAGGTTCAAGAGATTAACCTTTGGGATATAATAGACATCAGGTCTTATTGACCATGCCCTGTAAACCCTCACCTTCGGGCTAAACTCTGCTGGAGGCATTCCCTTCATTCTCCGGGCTATAACAAAGACATCCACTCCCTCATCTGCAAGCCGTTCTGTAAGCAACTGCGCCTGCCGCCCAAGTCCTCCAAGGGAAGGATGATACAGTGGAGAAACAACACAAACTTTTATAGTTCGTGGTTCATGGTTCATAGTTCATAGTTCGTAGCTCGTAGTTCGTGGTTTATAGGGATTCTTTGATTGTGTTAGCAAGGCTTGTTAGCATCCTCCCGATTACGAGCTATTATCAATAAACTCCCTATGCCACAGTTCAAGCATGAGAAGGTTATATATCTGATACTGCCAGTTCCATCTGCCTGCAACATGCTCATCCAGCATCTTCTGTATAAACTCCTTCCTAAAATACGCTCGCTCGATGCTTCTTCTGTCAAGCAGCAGGTCATAAACCATCTCTCTGAGTTCATTTCTGAACCAGTGCTCAAGAGGCACCCCAAAGCCCATTTTGCTTCTTTCTATAACCTCTTTCGGCAATGTGTCTTTAAATAGTTCTTTAAGCACAGCCTTGGTGGTGTTTCCTTTAAGTTTCATCTGTACAGGAAGTCGCGCCACAAACTCCATCAGTTCGTGATCCAGCAGGGGAGACCTTGCTTCAAGAGAATGAGCCATCGAGGCTATGTCTACCTTAACCAGCAATGTGTCTGGCAGATAAAGAGTCACATCAGTAGCCAGAAGCCTGTCGAGGAATTCGTTGGCCTCTGCCTGGCGATACTTTTCAAGAATTATCTCAAATGAATCGTAATCCCTTGTAAGATGTTTGAAAAACTCTGTGTAGAGGCTGTCTTTCATGTAATTATTGAAATGGCAAAGCCAGAGGGCATTCCTGAGTGCAGGGCTCATTGAAAGGACCTGACTAAATTGTTTGGCCTTCCAGAGAAGGCCATTTGGATTGGAGGTTGCAGGTAGCAGTTTACTCAGGGTTCCAAAAAGAATCCTTCTTATCCCTTGAGGCAGAAGATCAAACCTTTGGGCGAACAGACCTGCCCTGTAGCGATCGTAGCCTGCAAAGTTTTCATCTCCACCGTCGCCGTTCAGCACCACAGTGACATGCTCACGGGCCAGTTTTGAGACATAGTAGGTAGGAATCGCCGAGGGGTCTGCAAAGGGCTCGTTGTAGTGCCATACTATTTTGGGTAATACCTCAAGGGCATCTGGCTTTACTTTAAATTCGGTGTGCTCAGTCTTGAACCTTTCTGCCACTGCCCTTGCGTAGCGCAGTTCGTCGTAATCCTCTTCATAAAAACCTATAGAAAATGTCCTAACAGGTTCTTTCGTCACCTCACTCATCAGGGCCACCACCACAGAGGAATCAATACCTCCGCTTAAGAAGGCCCCCAAGGGGACATCACTTATGAGCCTTATCCTCACGGCCTCTTTGAGCCTTTCCCTTAACTGCTCTTTGAGAGTTCTTTTTTCTTCTTCTGTAGAGGATGGAAATTTCGGGATATAAGAGAGCTTCCAGTATTTCTTAATAGTAATCTCTCCATCTCTGTAAATCAAATAATGGGCAGGTGGAAGTTTTTTTATTCCTTCAAAGGCGGACCACGGAGAAGGGACACTCTGATATGTCAGATAGTGGTGTATGGCAATGAGGTCAGGCATTCTCTCAACCGTTGGGTCCTGAAGAATTGCCTTAATCTCTGAGCCAAAAATAAAACAGCCATCATCGTGATAATAAAACAGCGGCTTCTTGCCCACTCTGTCTCTTGCAAGAAAGAGCAACCTCTCCTTTTCGTCCCATATAGCAAAGGCAAACATACCTCGTAAGTACTTAACACAATCAACTCCATACTCCTCATAAAGATGTATTATTGTCTCTGTATCGCTTTGTGATCTGAAGATATGTCCTTTGCCTATCAGTTCCCTTCTCAATTCAGGAAAGTTGTATATCTCGCCGTTATATACAATCCAGACCGTTCCATCCTCATTAGACATGGGCTGGCGGGCATGCTCGGAGAGGTCAATTATTGAGAGCCTCCTGTGACCAAGTCCTACTGACAGCCCGGAGGGAAGATTTTTTATATAATAGCCCTCATCATCAGGACCGCGGTGAGTGAGTGTAGAGGTCATTCTTCTGATGAGAGGTTCATCAACAGGTTCATTGCTCAAACTTATTTTTCCACAGATACCGCACATAATCTCTATCTAAAGAATTACGACTCAATCACCCTTTCGTATTCTCTCACAATCTTCTTTACCTCAAACTCCTCAGCCCGCTTCCGCGCCTTTGCACCAAGAGCCTTCCGCAGTGACTTATCTGACAGAAGCCTCTTTATGGCCTCTGCCAATGCCTCTGCATCTGCCGGAGGCACTAAAAGGCCGTCCACTCCATCTGTAATCAATTCATCCGGGCCTGTGGGACATCTTGTAGCAACAGATGGAACACCCAATGCCATCGCCTCAAGGAGCACGTTAGGGAATCCCTCATATAGGGAAGAAAGAACAAAAACTGTGGCTCTGGCGAGGTACTTATAGGGGTTGCTCTGAAAACCTAATAAGAAGACCCTGTCTTCTATCTGAAGCTGTGAAACAAGTTTTTTTAGTTTTTTTTCTTCCTTTCCTTGCCCCAGCAGGACGAGATAAGTTTTTAACCCCTCCAAGTTTACAATATGAATCGCCTTAATCAAATAATCAAATCCTTTCTGAGAGGTTAATCTACCTATGGCCAGTACAATAGGGGTCTCTTCACTAAAAATATCCTCTTCTACATCTACTGCACTCAAAGTCCTGATATAATCAATATCTGCTGGGTTATAAATGGTGATAATTTTCTCTTCTGGCAGATGACAGAAGTTTATTAACTCTTCTTGTAAGCCTCTTGAGTTTGCTATAATCCTCTTTGCTTTCGGATATAAAAATTTTATAACTTTCTTTCTCATCCACTCAACAAGCCTCCCTTCTAAGGACTTACTTATACTATATCTTTCACTCACAATGATATTAGGTTTGTAGCTATAACTACAAAATCCTGCAATTAAAGTTACAAAATTTGTATACCACATGAAACTTATTACAATATCTGGTCTTTCTTTTTTAAATAATCTCGCAAGCTCTAAGGACACCAGCCACTGAAGGCCAAAGAGTCTGCTTATTCTTTTTTTTAAAGAATGCACTCTTACATCTGTGGGTAAGTCCTGGAAAAACTCTCCCTTTTTTTCAAAGACAACTAACTCTGGTATATATTTTTTCCGATCAATAAACTTTAACAGGTAAAGAACAACCCTTTCTGCTCCTCCTCCAGAAAGGGTGGGAACAACAAACATAACTTTTTTCATTTCTTCCGTCCTCTCATACAAATCTGACTTAAACCGCTCAGATCTTCTTCAAACAGCTCTATATCTGTAAAACCAGCCTCTTTAAACCATTTGAAAATCTCTGGCCAGGTGTGTTTCCATTGATATTTAGGAGTATACCAGTCAAATGTGTCTAACCAGCGCCAGCGCCAATTAGGCCAGTTGGCTGTAGGTAAAATCGCCTGGGCTATTTTGCCAAAAAAAGGGATCTTGTGCACATAGTACAGAGGAATTGCAATCGCCGAGAGATAGTACATCAACCTTAACGGTAATTTAGTAGTAACCTTTCGCCAGATGTCACTAAAATAATGATGATATCCCTTTCCATATATAAAAACAGCAAACTCTCCCCCCTTTCTTAGGTATGGAACTACCGCCATAAAGGCCTTTTTAGTGTCTGGAGTGTGATGCAGGACCCCTATTGAGTACATATACTCAAATGTCTCTGGCAGGAAGGGCAGATTGAATAGATCAGCCTGAAGGATATGTACATTTTCTCTGTTACCTATATTTTTGTAAGCCGCATCCACTGCAAAACTCAGGTCAATCCCGACCACCTCTGCTCCCCAACGAGAAACTACATCAGCAAACCTGCCAGCGCCAATGCCAACATCTAATACTAATTTACCTTTTAAATCCTCCGGTCTCCATCCTGTCTTCCACCTGAAGGTCCTTTCTGATTCATCTGTATTATTAAGAATGTCCATTTGAACATCATAGAATCTATTCCACTCTAAACTGAATGTATCTACATAGTTGTCTGTATTAACAAACCTGGGAATTGAATTAGTTATTTTATACTTATTTGCACAATTTTCACATTCTAATAATCCCTCAATTATCTCATTGTCCTTTTTCACACAACTTGAGCTGAGATTCAATTGTTGTTTACATGCTGGACAGACTAAATATTTAAGTAATTTTGCTTTCATTCTAACCTCCTGTTTATTCTACTTTAGCCTGAAAATATATTTGATAGCCTTTTTTATTGAATACAGGCAACATAAAAGCAGATATCAAGAAAATGGGACCAGCAAAAAAATATTTGGTGTAAAGCAAACTTCTGCTTTCTCTTTTATCTACTC
>JALUAR010000045.1 GCA_027050975.1 Thermodesulfovibrio sp. | reverse complement strand
TATCTGAAACGGAGGGGTATTACGGAAAAACTGATAAAGGAGTTTGCTCTCGGATATGCACCTGGAGGTGGAGATACCCTCCTGTCCTTTCTGCGCAACAAGGGATATGTTGAGGCTGATCTGCTTTCCTCAGGCTTATGTAAAAGTAAAGACAATGCAGTAGTTGATACCTTCAGAAATAGAGTGGTTTTTCCAATCTTTAATATTAGAGGTGATGTGATAGCCTTCGGAGGACGGCTCATAAGTGAGAGTGCCCTCGGACCAAAATACCTTAACTCACCTGAGACATTGCTGTTTAAAAAATCTGCTGAACTTTACGGCCTGTACCAGGCAAAAAGGGAGATTCAGAAACGCGGATATGTGATCTTCACCGAAGGATATTTTGACGTGATAACAGCGTATCAAAAGGGATTGACAAATGTTGTGGCTCCATTGGGAACCGCTCTCACCATTGACCAGATCAGAAAGGTAAAGTCTCTTACAAAAAAGGTCCTTCTGATATTCGATTCCGATGAGGCAGGAATCAAGGCATCAAAGCGTGCCCTTGCAATGCTTTACGAGCAGGGGCTGATAGGAAAGGTGCTCCTGCTGCCGCAAGGGGAGGATCTGGACTCTTTTGTTGGAAAGCATGGAGTGGAGGCACTCAAGAAAAGATTTGCCGAGGTTAAGGGACTTGTCGACTTCTATCTTTCCCTTCCCGGTGAAGAGGTTGATTTGATTCGGGAGTTAATAAGTATAATTTCACGTATAGAGGATGGTATACTTCGTGGAAAGCTTGTTAAAGAGATATCCGACAGGACCGCATATCAGGAACAGTATCTACGAGAGGAACTGATGAAGGTCAGAACGGCAAAGAGTATTGATCTTGCTGGTGCCTCCCTCGGGCCAAAGCCCTTTGAACCTGATGAGTTTTTACTGGCCCTTTATGTCAGCTATCCTCAGCATGCTTCATCTATTAATGAGCAGATCAGTAACGGTGAAATAGAAAACGAGAAGGTAAAAGAGATATTCATGAAACTGGCCGGAAGGGAGTTAAAAGACCCCTTCAGTCTGTTGAGCGAAGAAGAGGCCGCGTATGTCTCCGGTTTAACTATAAATCTGAATATCGATGAAGAAGAGATAGAAAAGAACATCAGAGATTGCATTAAAAGAATAAAGAACAGGGCCTTTAAGAAAAGGCTCAGAGATATCGAGATGAAGATTAAGGCCGCAACACAGAATTGTGACAATGAACTTCTCAAAACTCTTCAACAGAGATGGAATCAACTTATCAGGGAGGGGGTAAATGAAAGAATACTTTGATGTTTTTGATGACTTTTACCCTGAAAGAGATGAAGATTTTGAATCTCTTCCGCAAGAGAATGAGCTAACAGAAGAAACGGATCTTTCAGAGGCAGACAAGGAGTTTGATCTTCTCACCTCTTATATGAAGGAGATGGGCAGTGTTCCTCTTCTTACGAGACAGGGCGAAATGGAGATTGCTCGAAGTATCGAGCGTGGCAAGGAAAGGCTCACCATGTTTACCTTCTCTGTTCCCTTTACCATTAAAAAGCTTATTGAGTTGGGGGAGATTATAGAGAAGGGAGAGGCCCCCCTTGATGAAATTATCAATATCGACGGCGACGAGACTGATGATGATCTGTTAAAGATAAAAAGGAACTTTTTCAAGGGCACCGAGAGAATAAGGGAGCTGCTTCAGGAGAGGAAGAAGCTGCTCAGAAACAAGAAAAAGGCAAAACTGCTTCTCAGGGAAAACAGAAAGGCCATATGTGCCGAGGTGAAGGCTTTGAATTTGAGAGAGACTGCTGTTTATACCTTTTCTGATGAACTGAAGAGGCTTTATGAAATAATGAAGAATAAATCGAACGAGATAGAGGAACTGAAGAAAAAGAGGGCCGGGCAGAATACAATAAAGGCTCTGGAGAAGGAACTTCGTAATCTGGAGAAGGAACTGGGTATGGAGATTGCGGACCTTTCCCGTGTAATTAAGGCCATTGCCAGGGCAGAGGAGTTGATCCATAACTCAAAGAGCAGATTGGTAGAGGCCAATCTGCGATTGGTTATAAGTATTGCAAAGAGATATATTGGCAAAGGGTTGAGTCTTGAGGATCTGATCCAGGAGGGTAACATAGGGTTAATGAAGGCGGTGGAGAAGTTTGAGTACAGAAGGGGATACAAGTTCAGTACCTATGCTACGTGGTGGATAAGACAGGCAATAACCAGGGCGCTTGCGGATCAATCTCGTACAATAAGGCTACCGGTTCATATGATTGAGAGCATAAATCGTGTTAATCGGGCATCAAAGGAGCTAGTACAGGAGCTTGGCCGGGAGCCCACTGTTGAGGAGATTTCACAAAGGTGCGGGATCTCCGAAGCCAAAATCCGGCAGATACTGAAGGCAGGCAAAGAGACGATCTCTTTGGAAACCCCTATCGGAGATGATGAGGACAGTCACCTTCGTGATTTCATTGAGGACGGAGTGGTTGAATCCCCCCTTGAGGAGGCAATGAGGGGTGACCTGAGAAGACATCTTGAGAAGGTTCTCAGCAGCCTCAAGCCGAAGGAGGCGGAGGTTATAAAGAGAAGGTATGGCCTTGATGGTTCGGACATACCCCATACACTTGAAGAGGTAGGTAAGGCCATGAAGGTTACACGTGAACGTGTAAGACAGATTGAGGTCCGGGCCATGAGGAAGCTGAAACATCCTTCAAGGAGCAAATGGCTGAGAGCCTTTATAGAGAAATAGAGAGAGTGTCTTGACAGGTTATTTGAAAAAGCTTTACAACTGGGTACTGCACTGGGCATATACTCCCTATGCATTACCAGCTCTTTTTCTGATTGCCTTTGCAGAGTCCTCCTTTTTTCCTGTGCCGCCTGACGTGCTGTTGATCGTGCTCTGCCTTTCCAAGAGAAGACGGGCCTTTTCATATGCCATGGTATGTACAGCCGGTTCTGTGTTTGGAGGCATGCTTGGATTCTTTATAGGTATGAACTTCTGGCATATTGGCAGGGATATACTATTTCACTACATTAATGAAGATGTCTTCCAGACAGTGAGGAATTATTTTCTCCAGTACCAGGCATGGGCAATAGCCATTGCAGGCTTTACACCAATTCCATACAAGGTCTTCACCATATCAGCTGGATTCTTCAGGGTTGACTTTACGGTCTTTGTAGTTGCTTCACTGCTCAGTAGAGGGGCGAGGTTTTTTGCAGTAGCAACACTGATTTACATCTTTGGTGAACCAATTAAGAAGTTTATTGACAGGTACTTTAATATACTTACTTACATATTCATAATCCTTCTGATCGGTGGTTTTCTGGTTGTAAAATACCTCTTTTGATCTTCTCAGGCAAGCAATACAGAGACCAGGCCCACCAGATAGATTCCATCAAAAACCCCTGCTCCTCCGATACTCAGAAATGCTGATTCAAGGCGTCTGATCTGGGGCAATCTCACTATGTCTGCACCTATCAGGGTGCCAAGCACACCTGATATGTATGCAGTCTGTGGTGCATACTCCCTGGCAATGATGAGAGCTGTTGCTGCAGCAATAATAGGTGGAACAAAGGCTGGCATTACTACGCCTACGCCTTTTACAGGCTTGCTCAGTACATAGGCTGCTGTGGAGGTGATAATCGTAGCGATCAGTATTAAGTGAAATGGAACCTTCCCCATCAGGTAAATACTCAAAAGAATGGGAAGAATGGCTCCACCCACGTTTATTGCTATGATCCGTTCGCTGAATGTGGGGATTCTTATGCCAAAAAACCTGTGAAAGAGAACAGTCACCTCATCCACAGGTGGAGCATACTTAATCTTTTCCCGATGAATCGGAATATTTATTCCACTGCTTAAAAGGCAGAGGAGGAAGAAGGCATACCCACAGACAGGGTTCAGTCCGAGTTTTGCAAAGGCTACTGCTGGTGCCAGAGCAAAAAGGATAGGCATCAGCAGTATGAAGAGGATAAAGAGGGCTATCGGTATTGGTAAAAAGAACATTGCAGACTTCTTACTTGTTCATCATTTCAAGGAACTCTTTATTTGTCTTGGTGTTTTTCAGCTTATCAAGGAGGAACTCCATGCTTTCTACAGTTCCAAGAGGGCTCAGGACCTTCCTCAGGATCCACATCTTGTTGAGCACATCAGGCTTGACAAGGAGTTCCTCTTTCCTTGTGCCTGAGGCACTGATGTTGATGCTTGGGAATATCCTCTTGTCTACAAGCTTTCTGTCAAGGTGGAGTTCCATGTTACCGGTTCCCTTGAACTCTTCGAAGATAACATCATCCATTCTGCTTCCGGTATCAACAAGGGCGGTGGCGATGATAGTAAGACTTCCGCCATTTTCAATGTTTCTTGCCGTGCCAAAGAATCTCTTTGGTTTCTGAAGGGCATTTGCATCAAGACCACCAGAGAGCACCTTGCCACTTGTGGGAATTATGGAGTTGTAGGCCCTTGCAAGTCGGGTGATACTGTCAAGGAGTATTACAACGTCTCTTCTTATCTCAACAAGCCTCTTGGCTCTCTCGATAACCATCTCCGAGACCTGGGTGTGCCTGTTAGGTGGCTCATCAAAGGTGGAGCTGATAATTTCTGCTGTCTCTACCTGTCGTTTCCAGTCTGTCACCTCTTCGGGTCTCTCGTCTATCAGGAGGATAATCAGGTGTATCTCTGGGTGATTCTTTTTTATCGCCTTGGCAATGGACTGCAAAAGCATGGTTTTGCCTGTACGGGGTGCGGCAACGATCATGCCACGCTGTCCTTTACCCACAGGCGTAATCAGGTCCATTACTCTTGTTGAGAAATCCTTTGGATTATACTCCAGCTTTATCTTATCTGTAGGATAGTAAGGAATCAGGTTGTCAAAAAGAGGACGCTTGATGTTGTCATCAGGCGGGGCATCATTTATTGCCTCTACCTTCAAAAGGGCAAAATAGCGCTCGCTTTCCTTCGGGGGTCTAACCTGTCCTCTTACAAGGTCTCCTGTTCGGAGATTAAACCTTCTTATCTGTGATGGTGACACATATATGTCATCCGGGCTTGGCAGGTAGCTGTAATCAGGAGAACGGAGAAATCCGAATCCGTCAGGTAGTATCTCCAGAACACCCTCTCCTGTAAGTGTTCCGCTTTTCTCTGCGTGAGCATTCAGGATCGCATAAATAAGCTCCTGCTTTCTGAGGCTGGAGATATCCTCAATATTGAGAGAACGAGCTACCTCCGTAAGTTCCTCGATTGTTTTTTCCTTTAGTTCGGATATTGAGATGCTGTTAGTCATACTTCACTCCTTTTATTTTTTAATTCTGAAATTCATTACTGCCCTCTATAGGGGGTTTATCAACTTTTACCGGACACTAATGTCTGAAATTCCAAAGTCAGATTCTACGCTGTTAAAACTCTATTAGTTTGTTAACTATGAGTTAGCCACTTGCTGTTTATTTAAAAGAAACAAGACTGGCAATAAATTCTGTGCTTTATCAAGTCAGTGTTTCTTTTTAAATCTCCCAATACTTGCCAGTTATATTAAAGACCGGACGGGTCTACATATAAAAAAGAGCTTAACCGGTCCGGCAGTCCAAGAAAAGAGATATTTCACCAGATAACTCTGAAGGAGTCATTTCACCAATGAATAAATACATTGTCCGTGAATGAGTAACCATGGAAAAGATCTGGTTTTAAATTGATAGTATATGCTGTTTATTACTCCTGACAGGATAAAAACTTTTTTTTTCTATCAATATATTACACATTTAGTCAGGGATTATGAGGTTGTTATAGTTCTACAGGCAACCATGACAGGCATATTAATTTGCTAAATCAGTGGATATTTCTCCTTGAGTCTCATTAGAGGTTTTTTAGGGCTAGGCCCTGAACAAGCTTCTTTGACAGGAATCACCACCTGGTGAAAGTTAGCTTATATATAGAATACAAAAATAAAAAAGATTTGTCAATACTAC
>JALUAR010000044.1 GCA_027050975.1 Thermodesulfovibrio sp. | reverse complement strand
GTATTGGTCTCTGACATGTTGATAATAACTCTTTTAGACGGAATATCCGGAAGGTATCTCAAGCCTGTCTGCTTTGAGAAGCAGGACAGCCACTTAACCCGTATCACTTGTCAGAACCATAACAAAAATTTTAATATAAAAATGGAAAAAAGGAGTGAAGATGTCTGAAAAGAAAAAGAACCTTATCGATCGAGTCTGGGACTTATTTGCATCTCTCAAACTGGCAATCATCCTCTTCAGTCTGATTGCACTTACATCAATAGTTGGAACTATCATTGAACAGAATGCCGAGCCTGAGAAAAATCTTATTGTTCTGAAGCGTCTTGTTGGAGAGGACTTTGCACCCACTGCCTACAGAATACTTGAGGCGATGGGCTTTATGGACATGTATCGGTCCTGGTGGTTTATAACCTTTCTCGCCCTGTTTGCTGCAAACCTGATTATATGCTCCCTTGACAGACTGCCAAGGATTCTTAAACTGGTCAAAGAACCCATCAAGCCGATATCGCCTGAAAAGATTTCTGCCTTTCCAATCAAAAAAGAGATTCGCCTCAACGGAACACCTGAAACATTGAAAGACACTCTCATTACATCACTTAGAAAACTCGGATTTAAGGCGCTGAACAACAGCTCTATGGAAGGAGAAGGTTATCAATTATATGCTCAGAAAGGCAACTGGACTCGTCTCGGTGTATACATAACTCACCTGAGCATACTGGTTATCATGATTGGAGCTGTTATCGGCATTTTCTTCGGATTTAAAGGTTATCTTAATCTGCCGGAAGGGTATACATCCGATGTGGCATACAGCAGAAACAACGGACAGCCGCATAAGCTCGGTTTTTCTATCAGATGTGATGACTTTGATGTTGAGTTCTACGGTATGTCTGAAATGCCTAAAGATTACAGAAGCTGGCTCACTGTCTTTAAGAACGGTCAAATTGTAATGAGAAAGATGATCGAGGTAAACGAACCCCTGAAGTTCGAAGGCTATACATTCTATCAGTCAAGCTACGGCGTGCTCTCCAATACACAAGGTTACTTTATATTCAAGGTAACAGGACCGGGAGGCAAATCGGAGACAATAACAAAACAGTTTGGCGAAACCTTCACCATACCCGGTACAAATATAGTGGGAAAGATCGTGGACTACAGCCCTGCCCTCGCACTTGATCAAAGCGGAAGAGCCTATACATACACCAATATGATGAATAATCCCGCTGTGTACATTGAATTCACGGAAAATGGCAAGCCCAAGTACTCGGGATGGATTCTGAGAAGATACCCCAAGACATGGCGTCTACCTGACGGTAGCGTGATACAATTTATTGATTACTGGGGTGTCCAGTACACAGGGCTGCAGGTCAGAAAGGACCCCGGTGTCTGGATCGTTTACCTGGGTTGTATTATAATGGGTGTCGGTCTTTACATGGCCTTCTTCATGAGCCATCGCAGGATCTGGGTATTGGTGAGAAAGGACGGAAAACACTCTACAGTTAATATATTAGCTACTGCAAACAAAAACAGACCGGCCTTTGAAAGAAAGATCGAGGCCTTCATTTCACAACTAAAGAAGGAGGTTTAGATGGATAATTCCACGCTCTTCGGAATAGCAACAATAGGCTACATACTGGCAATGGTGACATACATCATATACTTTGCCTTCAGGAATAAAACAGTAGGCATAATTGCTACTACCTTTACAGTATCAAGTTTCGTTGCTCAAACCGCTGCATTTTTTATGAGATGGTACGAAGGCTATGAAATGGGGCTTAGAAGCTTTTGGAGACCTCCCATTTCAAACCTGTATGAATCGATAATATTCTTCGTCTGGTGTCTTATTCTGGGCTATCTTATAATTGAGTTCAAATACAAAAACCGCTCTTTCGGCGCCTTCGTAACACCAATTGCGGGACTGGCCCTGGCTTTCATTGAGATGACGGGTATGTCCAAAGAGATCGAACCCCTGGTTCCGGCACTTCAGAGCAACTGGCTCCTTGCGCATGTGACCATGAGCTTTATCTCCTACTCTGTTTTCGCCTTATCCTTCGCTACAGCCCTTATGTACTTGATAGAAAAGAGCGAGGACAAGAAACACTGGACATACATTTTCTGGACAGTCTCTTTAGGTATTCTTTTGGTACTATTAATTGGTATGGGTCTTGATTATCTGAAGTTTCACGTAGTTGCCACCAGTGCAACTAATATCAGAAACTTTCTTTTCAAGGCAACCTTCAGGAGTGACTCACCTGTTATAGTGGCAGTTAGTTGGCTCGGCGCAATCGGACTGATTGCCTTAATATGGGCTTATGGCCATAAGCTTAAAAAGATTGTTGCCGCCTTTAATCTCTCGCCTGAGATACTGGACGAACTGACATACAAACTGATTGCAATAGGTTTTCCGATTTTTACACTCGGAGGGCTGATTTTCGGTGCTATCTGGGCTGATCAGGCATGGGGAGTATACTGGAGTTGGGATCCAAAGGAAACATGGTCGTTGATCACATGGTTTGTCTATGCCTTTTTCTTACATGCCCGTTTAATGCGAGGCTGGAGAGGAAACAAGGTTGCTGTGGTAGCTGTTATTGGATTTGTTACAGTTGTTTTCACATATCTGGGTGTCAACCTTCTTCTGTCAGGATTGCATAGCTATGGTTCATTGAGTTAATGAATGAATGGATTAAGTCTAAAGTGGAAATACATCCTCTCAACACTCCTGATATTATTCATAATCATAGGAGTATTCTCTTTCTCTAACCTCAAGTTTCAGGAGCGGCTTCTTAGAGAGGATGACAGAGAGCGCGTAGAACTCATTACAGAAATAATAAAAAACGGTCTCGTCACCATTATGTTGGAGGGACGGGGAAGGGAGTTTCAGAAGTTTCTTGAGTCACTCATTGCGGAAGATATAGAAGAGGTAAGGATATTCGATCCCAAAAACGGTACAATCCTTGCATCCTCCCTGCCAAACGAAATAGGCAAAAAAATCTACCCGGAAGATAGAGAGAAGTACTCAACCCAGCGTAACCCCGAGGTCTTTATCCACAAAAAAGACGGCAAAACCGTCTACTCCATGCTTCTACCCATACTAAACGAAAGGCCGTGTCAGAGATGCCATGGCCAGAATGATCGTATCAGGGGAGTCCTGGATGTAGAGGTCTCTATGAAAAAAACAAAGGAACGCTTCGATGCCCTGAGAACACGCACTTTTGTTTTCTCTTTATTGACCTTTCTCTCCTTAGCCATTGCCCTTGCCATTGTAACAAACATATTGGTAAGCAAACCCGTAGAGGCGCTAATACAGACAATGAAGAGGGTTGAAGGAGGAGACTTTTCGGTAAGACTCAATACCCAGAGGTCAGACGAAATCGGTAAACTCGCAAGCACATTTAACTCCATGGTTTCTGAACTGGAGAGGGCACGAGAGGAGATACAGCGCTGCCATCTGGAAGAGATGCAAAGGATAGAAAAGATGGCTACCCTGGGAGAGTTAGCAGCTGCCGTTGCTCATGAGATTAAGAACCCTCTTGCAGGAATCAGCGGAGCCATACAGGTTATTTCAGAAGATTTTCCTGACGGTGACCCCAAAAAGGAGGTTATCTCAGAGGTACTTAAAGAGATAGAACGTCTTGACAAGACCGTGAGAGACCTCCTTGTCTTTGCCAAGCCATCGGAACCGAAAAAGATAAATATCGATATCGAAAGTGTCGTTGACAAGGCTGTCAGCCTTGTGAAAGCCAGAGCAGAAAAGCAGAATGTAAGAATAAAGACATCCTATCAGGATAATATCCCTCAATTAAATATTGACCCGCAACAGATACAACAGGTATTATTGAATGTAATGCTTAACGCACTGCATGAAATGCCTGGAGGCGGAACACTGACAATTACCACCAGCTATGATAATCATGCTGTAACTATTTCCATATCGGACACAGGGCATGGAATACCGGCAGACGAACTCAGAAATATCTTTAAACCCTTTTACACAACAAAACATACAGGTACGGGACTTGGTCTGCCGATAAGCAGAAATATCATTGAGGCTCATGGCGGCGAGATAACGGTTGAGAGTGAACTCGGAGTTGGTACAACATTTAAAATCAGGCTGCCTGTGAACGGATAACTGCCTGGAAATTCATGAATTTGAAAGTATAGTGGAGGAGCCTTGGAAGAAGCAAAAATTTTAATTGTCGATGACGAAAAGCTTTTAAGGTGGTCCCTTCAACAGAATTTTCTCAAGAACGGCTATTCCGTTGTCACTGCAGAGAAGGGGACGGAAGGAGTCGAAAAGTTTAAAGAGGAGTTGCCTGACATCACCCTTCTGGATATTCATTTACCCGATATTTCAGGGTTAAATGTCCTTGAACAGATAAAGGAGTTCGACCGGGACGCCATTGTTATCATGATAACCGCCTACGGTGATATACAGACTGCTGTCAAATCCATAAAGATAGGAGCCTATGATTTTGTGGAAAAACCGTTTAATATGGATAAACTCAATATACTGATCAAAAAGGCTTTAGAGACGATCTCTCTGCGGAAGGAGGTCTCACAACTGAAAAGCCGCCTCTCCGCACAGTATGGTTTTGACAGCATTATCGGTGAGTCCGAGCCAATGCAGAAGGTTTTTGATATGATACAGAAGATTGCTCGCTCCGATGCAGCCACTGTACTAATACAGGGCGAAAGTGGCACAGGTAAGGATTTGGTTGCGAGGGTGATACATTATCAAAGCAAAAGGGCTAACAAACCCTTCATGGAAATAAACTGTACAGCCCTTCCGGAAACCCTGATTGAGAGCGAACTTTTCGGTCATGAAAAGGGTGCCTTTACCGATGCAAAGATCACAAAGAAGGGACTCTTCGAGCTTGCCGACGGCGGAAGCATTTTCCTTGACGAGATTGGAGACATGAAACTCAACACCCAGGCAAAACTATTAAAGGTAATCGAGAGCAAAACCTTCAAGCGTATCGGCGGAGTAAAGGATATCGTGGTGGATGTTCGTATAATTGCAGCAACCAACAAGGATCTTCAGGAGGAGGTAAAAAACGGAAACTTCCGTGAGGATCTCTTTTTCAGATTAAAGGTTTTACCTATTAACCTGCCACCACTGAGGGAGAGAGGAAAGGATATTCTTCTTCTTGCCCGGTACTTTATAAATCAGTACAATAAAGAGTTCAGAAAGAATGTTAAGGGACTGACAAAGGACACCGAGAGGCTGTTTCTTGACTATCACTGGCCAGGCAATGTTAGGGAGTTAAAGAATGTAATCGAAAGAGTCATGATTCTGGAAAATGACGAATATATCCGACCAGAACATCTCCCTATCGAGATAACCTCTCAGGAGATGAGATATAAGGCAAATGTGGAAGATATGGAGATAGAAATTCCACCAGGAGGCATAGATATCGAAGAGGTTGAGAAAAAACTGATAAAGAATGCCCTGGAGAAGACCCGTGGAAATCAGACCAGGGCTGCCAAATTGCTGAATCTCTCTCGTGATGCCCTGAGATACAGGATGCAGAAGTTCGGACTCTTTGAAAACAAGGAAGATTAGCATATTTATTGCATAGGGGAAGGCAATGAAGGTATTGGTAGTTGATGATGAACAGCTGGTTAGATGGTTTATGGAGCGTGCCCTGAAAAGAAAGGGGCATGATGTCACTGTTGTATCCAGCATCCATGAGGCAGAGGCTCTGCTGGGAAACAATGACTATGACCTTGTTATAACAGACCTGAAGATGCCTGAGGGAAATGGCGCTATTTTAATCGAAAAACTGTGTGAAAAGACCAACAGACCCGATATAATTGTATGTTCTGCTTATATCACCCCTGAGTTGGACAGGGAATTCAAATATAAGGGGATCTATACCCTGAAGAAACCCTTTAAGCTCTCCGAGTTAGAGGACACTCTGAGTAAGGTCCATTTTTAGTTCTTCATCCCAGAGGCTTGCCACAGGGATGAAGAACTATTACAA
>JALUAR010000043.1 GCA_027050975.1 Thermodesulfovibrio sp. | reverse complement strand
GTATAGTGATTTCTTTTCTGCCGGCTTTTTTGAGTTTCTCAGGGACAATCTTTGGGAAGGGTGGGCAATATGGGCCTTCCTGCTTTTTATCCTCGGGCTGGAACACCCTCCAGTGATTCACTGGGAGGAGCCCCTTCCGCCAAGCAGACGATTCATGGGATATGTGGCCCTTTTTGTCTTTATTATCACCTTTGTTCCCGTTCCTATAAAACTTCAGTAAAGCTCTTTTGACAAATACAAAGCTTTCACAAAAAACATTATAAAGGCTATAATATACCCCGATGAAATTGTGTTTTGCCATAGTAAAAATCATTTTTCTTTTTTCTGTTATCGCCTTTGTTCTCCCGGATAATGTTTCTGCTGAACCATCGGAGGAGACAGAGATACAGGCGAGGCATCTCCAATACAACAAAGCGGAAAAGACCTATTACCTGGAAGGTAACGTTGTTATAAAAAGGCTGGATGCCGTACTTAAAGCCGACAGGGTGGTGTACAATGAAGAGACCTCACTTGTTCATGCCTATGGTAACGTAAGATACGAGGACAAAGATGTGACAATAGAGTCTGACGAGGCAGAGATTAATATAGAGACAAAGTGGGGAAGGATTTTTAATGCTGATGTATTTTTTAAGAAAGATAACTACTATATCAAGGCTGAGGAGATAGAGCGACTCAATGAAAAAAACTATCAACTGAAATCAGCCTCCTTTACTACCTGTGATGCTCCCGTCGCAGCATGGTGCTTTAAGTCTTCAGATGCGGACATAAGGATTGGCGACAGAATAAAGGCACGCCATGTAACATTCAGGATTAAAGGGATCCCGACCTTTTACACACCCTATCTCTGGGCCCCAATACTGACTGAGAGAAAGTCAGGGCTGCTTATGCCGGAGATAGGATTCAGAAGTGATAAAGGTATCTACTGGCGGCAGCCACTTTATCTGGTGCTTGCACAGAACAGAGACCTGACATTCAATCTTGATCTTTATTCAAGGAGGGGAATAGGTGAGGGTATTGAGTACCGTTATATCGAGAGGAACATAGGTGAGGGTAAGATATGGCTTTATCACATTAAGGATAAAAAACTGAATGAGCACTTTGTTGAGTTTAAGGCTGAACACAGGTTGTTCAACAGAGATTACTTCTCCGGCTTTCTGGATCTGAATTTAATTAACAAACAGGATTTTTACCGTGAATACAGTACCGAGGTGGAGGTGTGGGCCAGCAGATTCCTTGAATCTAAGACAGAGTTCTACTATCCATTCAGAGATTCGAGAGTTTACTTGGAGGGAAGATTCTGGCAGGAGTTAAGGGATGATCATGAAACAGGTGAAATCTCTCAGAAAATCCCGGAAATTGGCTTTACCGTCTATCCTGTAAGAAAGGGACCGGTGTATCTTTCCCTTAATTCCGCATACAGCCATTTTTATTCCAAAGACCTGCATCGTGTAAACAGGTTTGACATCTACCCCAGGGTCTACCACACCCTTGGTGACCTGGTCCAACTAAGTCAGATTATAGGAATAAGAGAAACATATTACAGTATCTATCATACAGATTCCTACAAACAGAGCATAAGCAGGGAATCATTTGATTACTCAGTCAGGCTGCATACCCGCCTTCTGAAGAGATACTCTGAAATCCTACATGTTGTTGAGCCAGAGATAGGATATAAATTCATACCTCAAACAAACGATACCCCTCCCTTGCTTGACAGCGTGGAGCTTTATAACAGAGTCTCTCTGATTTATGCTGGTATCAGGAGTTATATTTTTGATAGTAAAGGTATGATCCTGTCTTTGAGACTTTCGGAAGACTACGACTTTCATCACGGTGATCGTCCTCTGGGGTGGATTAAACTGGAAGGGGCTATTTTCAGACCTTTCAATTTAAAGTTTGACAGTTCGTACAATCCCAGTTCCGGACGAATTGAAACAGTTAATTATTCACTTTCTGCACAGATTAAAAAGATAAGTTTCTCTTTGGGGCAGAGATATTCAAAAGAGGAGGATATCCTTTTTTACACGGCAACGTTATCTTTTCCTCTAACAAGTCGTTGGTCTGTAAGCAACAGCATCTGGTACGATATGAGGGGCGAAGGTCTCAAAGATCTTGCAACAACCCTCTCTTATTCCTCTCAATGCTGGGGAATTAGTGTATCCTACAGAAAGAGACCCGATGATTACAGTTTTATGTTTATGGTTCAGTTAAAGGGACTCGGATTTATTAATCTCGGAGGATACGGTGCTGGTCAGGGGCTAATTGCTCCGGAGTTTATTTACTGAATCTTCAGGGCCTTTTCTATAGCTTCAACCGCTTCTTCAGGTGAGACCTCTTCAGTATTAACAGTTACCTCCGGATTGACAGGTTCCTCGTATGGCACATTTACACCTGGAACAGGCCATCCTGCCTTGGCTTTATCGTATATATCCTTTGGAGCCCCGTAGGTCTGTTTGCGCTTTGCCTCTCTTATACTGCATTCCTTAGAAGAGCACCTGAGATAGACCTCTGCAAAATCAGGTATCAGGTCTCTGGCAAGGTCACGCCAGCGACGCATGTTACCTGTAGCATCAATAAGAACATTATGTCCCAGTTCCGTGAGTAACTTTGCAGTGTAAACAAGGCAACGATAAACTATCTCGCGTTCGCTTTCCGAATAGGTGGGCTCAGGAGTCACGACCTTTCTCAGTTCATCCATTCTTAATACCACCCAGTCAGGGTGGCGATCCTTTATCATCTGGGCAATGGTACTTTTTCCGCTTCCCGGCAGCCCTGTTATCCAGACAGCCTGCGTCATAATCGATGTATGAAAGGCATCAGGATTTGCCTGATGCCTTTATTCCTTCTACAAGCGTGAGGGCATATTTGTCATGCTGGAATGGATGTATGGTTGGGAACTTGGAGTATAGCCATCCCTTGAAGATCTCCTTATCACCCTCATAAACAATTACACGTACGGCAGGGTTTTTGGGCTCATTTGAGGCTGATGTGATGGTAAGGCCATCCATCCTGAAGTCAGGAAGGAACTCTCCAACCTTTATCTTTAAATTTGAGTTAGGGATTTTATATTCAGAGTTAAGTTTAACTGTGACAGTCTCTTTTTTGCTTGTTGTTTTATCAACTATTTCTAACTTGACTGCATCCCATTTTCCTTTTACTGTTTCGGGAACCACTATCTTTGTTTCTCCCTTTGGCATCATGACCGTAGGAGCAACATCAGTAGGCTGAGTACCATGCGGTGGTACAGGAGGCGGAGCCTCTTCCTTCTTCTTGCAAGCACCAAGGCTGAAAAGTAACATAAGACCTGCGGAGACGGCTATTATTTTGCTTTTCATAAATCCTCCTTTTTCTATTTTGGATATTATATTCGGCCTCTGACTATCCGTTAAAACAGTTCCTAACTAAGCTTTTAGATAAGCCCAATTCCCAATTTCTGGATTATCTAAATATTACCATTTTCTTTTTGTACATATCAATATTGTACATATTTAAACCTACTCAGGTCTTACTATCGCATAGGGGCCTGGCCGATGTTTGCTAAAAAGTTCAAAAAGTATTTAAAATATTTTGATGTACCCTGATTTAGATACATATATTAAACTCTCATCAGAGGGGAATCTCATACCTGTATACAAAGAGGTTCTAGCGGATCTTGAGACACCTGTCTCTGCCTATCTGAAGCTCTCTGACGGTCCCTCGTTCCTGCTTGAAAGTGTGGAAGGTGGCGAGAAGTGGGGCAGGTACTCCATTCTGGGGCTTTCCGTAAAAAGGATTATCCGTTCTCAGGACAATAAGGTGGAGATACTTGAGGATGGAGAGATAATAAAAGAATACAATCTGGATGACCCTCTGAACAGCCTGAAGGAGGAGCTTTCCCGGTACAGACCTGTTGAAGTGCCAGGACTTCCAAGGTTCTATGGTGGCCTGGTAGGGTATGTTGGTTATGATATGGTACGATTTTTTGAGCGAGTTCCAAGTACTGAGAAACCGGGTCTTCAGGCTCCTGACATCTTTTTCATGATCCCGGAGATTCTCCTTATTTTTGATAACCTCAGTCATAAACTGAAGGTCCTTTCTCCCACATATATAGAGGACAGTCCTGAAAGGGCATACAGAGAGGCCGAAGAGAAGATCAATGAAATTATCCGGAGGCTTAATTCCCCTGTAAAGGAGGAGAACACTCGTCAAGGAGTTTCTGTTAAATCAGAGGTGGATTTTGTATCATCCTTTGGCTCGCAACAGGATTTTGAGCTTGCTGTCAAAAAGGCCAAGGAGTATGTCTGGGCAGGAGATGTGGTTCAGGTGGTATTGTCCCAGCGGTTTGAAAGCCCCTGCACAGTGGCACCCTTTAATCTCTATAGAGCCCTGAGGGTAATCAATCCGTCACCTTACATGTATTACATTGATACCGGAGATATGTACATAGTGGGCTCGTCTCCGGAAATTCTGGTACGGCTTGAAGGAAGGCATATTGTGCTGAGGCCAATTGCAGGTACCAGACGCCGCGGAAGAAGTGAGGACGAGGACCGAGCCCTTGAAAAGGAGCTCCGAGAGGATCCGAAGGAGATTGCCGAACATATTATGCTTGTTGACCTTGGAAGGAATGATGTTGGAAGGGTAGCAGAGATAGGAAGCGTAAAGGTAACGGAGTTGATGACTGTAGAGAGATACAGCCATGTTATGCACCTTGTCTCAAATGTTGAGGGTACACTGAAGGATGGCCTTGATGCTTTTGATCTGTTCAGGAGCTGTTTTCCTGCTGGTACGGTAACGGGTGCTCCGAAGGTAAGGGCAATGGAGATTATTGACGAGCTTGAACCTGTAAAACGGGGGCCTTATGCAGGCGCTGTTGGATACTTTGGCTACTCTGGCAACATGGACACCTGTATAACCATCAGGACGGTTATAATAAAGGACCAAAGGCTTTATATACAGGCAGGAGCAGGTATTGTTGCAGACTCCATTCCGGAGAGGGAGTACAAGGAGACCGTAAACAAGGCAATGGGAATGATGAAGGCCGTTGAAATGGCTCAGGAGATAGGAGGTTAGGCCATGCTTTTGATGATAGACAACTATGATTCCTTTACATACAACCTCGTCCAGTACTTAGGTGAACTGGGAGAGGATATCAGGGTCTTCAGGAATGACAGGATCACAGTTGAAGAGATAGAAAGGCTGAATCCTGAAAGGATTGTTATTTCACCCGGGCCATGCACACCAAGGGAGGCAGGCATATCGGTTGAGGTGATAAAACATTTTGCCGGTAAAAAGCCAATCCTGGGAGTCTGTCTTGGGCACCAGTCCATCGGAGCAGCCTTTGGAGGAGAGATTATAAATGCACCGCGTCTTATGCATGGCAAGACATCCCTTATCTACCATGACGAAAAGACCATTTTTAGTGGTCTTCCCAATCCCTTTGAAGCTACCCGTTATCACTCTCTGGTAATAAGGAAGGAGACGCTGCCAGACTGTCTCTACATAACTGCATGGACTAAAGAGGGCGAGATTATGGGAGTCCGCCACAAGAAGTATGTGATAGAGGGTGTGCAGTTTCATCCCGAATCCATACTTACTACCGTGGGAAAGGACCTCCTGAGGAACTTCCTTAAACTAAAAAATCCTGTTTGGGAGGTAGAGAATGATTAAAGAGGCAATCAACATGCTTGTGCAGGGCATCAACCTCTCTGAGACAGAGATGGTAGAGTGCATGAACGAGATTATGGAGGGCAAGGCCACGAATGCACAGATAGGCGCCTTTCTGACGGCATTAAGGATAAAGGGTGAGACAGTGGAAGAGATTACCGGTGCTGCCAGGGTGATGAGACAGAAGGCTGCCCGCATAAACGCTCCCGAGGGTGTGGTTGATACATGCGGAACCGGCGGTGATATGGCGAACACATTCAACATCTCTACGACCACTGCTCTGGTTGTTAGTGCTTGCGGTGTACCGGTGGCCAAGCATGGTAATCGTTCTGTCTCAAGCCGTTCTGGAAGTGCCGACCTCCTGGAGGCCCTTGGAGTAAAGATAGATCTGAGTCCCGAGAAGGTGGAGAAGTGTCTTTTTGAGACAGGTTTCGGTTTTCTTTTTGCACCGCTTTTTCATCCTGCAATGAAGTACGCCATTGGTCCAAGAAGAGAGATGGGTATAAGGACGATATTTAATATTTTAGGTCCCATTACAAATCCTGCCGGAGCCAAGAGGCAGATCCTTGGCGTTTTTACAGACCGTCTTACCGAAACCCTTGCAATGGTGCTTGGAAGGCTTGGTGCAGAGGAGGTTATGGTTTTTCATGGTGAGGATGGTCTTGATGAGGTTACAATCACGAACGGAACCAAGGTTAGCCACCTGAAGAACGGTCAGGTAGAAAACAGTGTCATCTCTCCTGAGGATTTTGGCTTTGAGAGGGCACCTATTGAAAGCATTACAGGTGGTGATGCACAGAAGAATGCTGAAATTACAATGCAAATACTCAAAGGCGAAAAAGGACCAAAGAGGAATGTGGTGGTCATGAATGTGGCCCTTACACTTATTGTTGCAGGCAAGGCCAATGACCTGACAGAAGCGGCCAGGATTGCAGAAGAGGCCATTGACTCCGGTAAAGCACTGAAGAAACTTGAGGAAGTGATAGAGGTTACAAGGAAGCTGGCTCAGTAGATGTTGAGGATTGGAGTCATAGGTGTTGGTTACTTAGGCAGGCATCATGCAAGGGTCTTTTCTGAGATAGAGGATGTTGAACTTGTGGCGGTTGCTGATGTTGACCATAAGCGGGCAGAGGAGATAGCAAAGGCGTATAATTGTGCCGCTTATTCTGACTATAAGGAGATTTTTGATAAAGTTGATGCGGTAAGCATTGTAACTCCTACCACAACACACTACGATATAGCCCTTGACTGTCTGAGAAATGGTAAAGACCTTTTTATTGAGAAGCCGATTACCGTTACAGTTGAAGAGGCTGACAGGCTGATTGAGGAGGCGGAAAAGGAAGAAAGAATTATACAGGTCGGGCATATTGAGAGGTACAATCCGGCCATTATTGCCATAGAGGAGATGATAGAGAGACCTAAATTCATGGAGTCCGAGAGGCTCTCTCCCTTTCTTGGCAGGGGAATCGATGTGGATGTGACACTGGATCTGATGATCCATGATATTGATATCATTATGGCATTGAGTAAAAGCAGGGTAAAAGCGATAAAGGCCATTGGCGCAAAGGTGCTGACGGATAACCTGGATGTTGCCAAGGCATGGCTTGAGATGGAGGATGGTTCCAGTGCACTTGTTACTGCAAGTAGACTCTCTTCGGAAAAGAAGAGGACACTCAAGATTTTTCAGGATTCGGGCTTTTTTGTGGTTGATTATCAGGCTGGTGAAATTCTTACTCACAGCAGGAACTCCGAAGGAGAGATTAAACATGGTAAGATAAAGCCTCCAAAGGCAGAACCATTGAAGGAGGAGTTGAAGGATTTTGTTCGCTCTGTTAAGAATCGCAAAAGGCCGCGGGTTACGGCCGAGGATGGCAGAGAGGCATTAAAAGTGGCATTATACATAAGCAGGAGGATAAAGGAGACATTATGATACCGATGATCGATTTGAAGGTTCAGTATGAGGATATCAGGGATGATGTGCTGAGTGAGATACACGAGGTTCTTCAAAGCAGCAGATATATTTTGGGTCCCAAGGTAAAGGGGTTCGAGGAGAAGATGGCAGCCTACCACGGTGTAGGTAATGCCGTTGGTGTTGCCTCTGGTACCGATGCTCTCAATATTGCGTTGAAGGCCCTTGAGATCGGCAAGGATGACGAGGTGATAACCACACCCTTTACCTTTTTTGCCACGGTAGAGGCCATAATCTACCAGGGAGCAAAGCCGGTTTTTGTTGATATAGAGCCTGACACCTATAACATGAATCCGGAGGAGATAGAAGCCAAAATTACACCCAGAACAAAGGCTATATTGCCTGTGCATCTTTTCGGTCAGCCTGCCAATATGGACAGGATATCGGAGATTGCAAAAAAGTATAATCTTTTTGTTGTTGAGGATTGCGCTCAGGCATTCGGTGCAGAGATTGATGGCAAAAAGGTAGGTAGTTTCGGTGACTGTGGCTGTTACAGCTTTTATCCGAGTAAGAATCTCGGAGCATACGGAGACGGCGGTCTCATTGTAACCAGGGATGATACCCTTGCACACAGGATAAGACTTATCAGAAATCATGGTTCCGAAGGAGGGTATGTTCATAAGAGGATAGGGCTTAATAGCAGGCTTGACGAAATCCAGGCGGCCATCCTGCTTGTTAAGTTTAAGAGAATAGACAGGTATAATGAATTAAGAAGAGAAAAGGCCCGCTACTATACCGAGCGACTCTGTGATCTGGTTACATGTCCTGTGGAGACAGAGGGTACTGTCCATGTTTATCACCAGTATACAATAAGGTCTCCTGAAAGGGACAGAATTAAGGAATATCTGAAGGAGAAAGAGATCTCCTCGGTGGTATACTATCCTGTTCCACTTCATCTGCAGGATGCCCTCCGGTACTTGGGTTACAAGGAAGGAGACTTCCCTGTGGCAGAGCAGGCAGCCAAGGAGGTTCTATCCCTTCCCATGTATCCGGAACTGCAAGAATCCGTGCAGGATCGGATATGTGATGCTATCAGAGAGGCACTGAGATAAATTCAACCTGAAATGCCTTTTATGTCAGATTTGCTATGTCAGCTAAGGGATATCCGGAAGACTTATAAAGTCGGAGATATTGAGGTTGAGGCACTAAAGGGAGTAAGTCTTGATATAGGCAAGGGAGAGTTTCTTGCCATAATGGGTGCCTCCGGCTCCGGTAAGACCACACTGATGAACATTATTGGACTTCTGGATGTGCCTACCTCTGGCAGTTATCTATTTGATAATCGTGATGTAACAACCCTTTCTGATGACGAACTCTCCAGTCTGAGAAACATGAGCATCGGATTTGTATTCCAGAACTTCTACCTTCTTCCCTATGCCACTGTGCTTGAGAATGTTCTGCTTCCCACAATCTATGGAGAAGGAAAAAGGGGTGATGGAAAAAAGAGGGCGCGGGATGTGCTCAGAATGGTTGGTATCGAGGAGCAAAGGAGGTTCAGACCCACTCAACTCAGTGGCGGACAGCAGCAACGTGTTGCAATAGCAAGGGCTCTTATAAATGATCCAGAGCTAATCCTGGCCGACGAGCCAACAGGCCAGTTAGATAGTAAAACAGCCGAACAGATCATGAATATCTTTGTTGAACTGAACCGCTCCGGTAAAACCATTGTGTTAATAACGCATGATCCGAATATAGCCTCCTATGCAAACAGAATAGTATTTATAAAAGACGGTAAAATTGTGGAAGAATGAAGGTCTTTCATCTCATCATACATGCCCTTTCGGCAATTCTGGCTTACAAACTGAGAACTCTTTTTTCTATTTTAAGTATCGCCCTTGGTGTGGCAGCGATAACTCTTATAGTCGGAGCCACTGAGGGTGCATACAAACGGGCCTATGACATCGTGGACCGCTTCGGACCTGACTCGGCTCTGATAATAAGCGGTAGTCGTAAGCAGAGATCGATCGGAATCAGGAAAAAGGTTCTTACCTTTGATGATATGAAAGAGATTAAAGCCAGATTTCCTACTGCCTATCTCATTGTCCCCATGACTACAAAGCCGGATGCCGTGGTCTCTTTTAAAGGTCGGCATCATCAGACCCTGGTTATAGGAGCCACTGAAAATTACAGCAAGACCTGGACATGGCCGATTCTGATTGGCAGAGACATTACTGCCGAGGAGGTGCAGGGAGCAAGAAACATATGCCTTTTAGGGCTTGTTGTAAAGGAGAGACTGTTCGGTGAAGAGAATCCGATAGGAAAATATATCTTTGTGGATCATATACCGGTGAGGGTTATTGGAGTTTTGAGTAAAAGGGGTATGACAGGCTCCGGACATAACCTGGATGACAGGATCGTTATGCCTATAACATCGGTGATGAGGAAGATGCTTAATGAAACTCGTTATATTGCTGCCATAAGGATGAGGTTTTCCGATGCTAATAATGTGGAAAAACATATTGAAGAGATAAGAGAGATTCTTAGAAGAAGACATAATATCCGCGAAGCAGAGGATGATGACTTTTTCATAGTAACGCCAAAGGAGATAGTTAAGTTTTTGGTGAAACTATCCAGATCCTTTGTGGTCTTTCTTGCAATTGTAGGGGGTACGGCACTTGCTGTCTCAGGCTTTGTGATAGCCAATCTCTTTCTGCTTTCTGTTAAGGAAAGAACCACAGAGATAGGCATACGCCGTGCAGTGGGGGCAAAAAGGGCAAATATCAGGTTTCAGTTTATGATCGAAGTATTTATTACGGTCACAGCAGGTGCAATATTAGGATTTCTGTTCGGTATAGGTGCATCAGAGGCATTAAGGAGTTTCGCACAGTTTCCCATGTATCTCTCGTATAAGGCATTTTTCATATCCGTCGGCATATCCTGGGTTGTGGCTGCTCTGGCAGGACTGAAACCGGCCAGAGCAGCCTCAATGCTTCATCCTGTCGAGGCGATAAGGAGCGGTTTATGAGTTTGGGAAGGCAGTTTCTTCTTAATCTGAAAATTGCCATAAGGTCACTCTGTGGCTTCAGACTGAGGAGCCTCCTTGCTGTTGCAGGTGTTTTCCTTGGCACGCTCTCTCTTGTAATTGTTGCTAATATGTCTGATTCGCTCACACTGAAAACAGAGAAGGAGATAGAGAAACTTGGTAAAAATCTCCTCGTTGTAAAGAGCAAAAAGGTAAAGAAATTCAGATTCATGCGTAAGCTCTTTACCTCTGCCACAACCTTAACAGAACAGGATGCCATGCTTCTGAAATCCATTGAAGGGGTAGAGGATGTAATGCCGGCAACTAACAGGCTTTTTCCTGTCAGATACAAAGACAGGACCTTGAATAATATTCTTGTTGTGGGTGTTACAGTGGATTTTCCCAGAATAAGAAACTTCTATCCTGCCACGGGACGGTTTTTTACAAAGGAGGAGGACAGGGCTTTAGAGAAGGTTGTTCTCCTGGGCAAAACCACGGCAGAGAGGCTTTTTAAAGGAGAGAATCCCCTGGGTAAGTATATCTACATCTACAGGGCTCCTTGCAGGGTATTGGGTGTAATGGAGACAAAAGGCGTGGATGCAACCGGTACTGACCAGGACAATCAAATAATTATGCCCCTCAGAACCTATCTCCGAAGGTTTGTTAACAAGGATCATATTAACATGATATATGTAAGGGTGAGGAATGAGAGGCTGATTCCCAAAGTAAAAAGCAATATTACGGAGCTTCTCAGGAAGAGTCATCGAATCGGCACAGGAAAGGAAGATGATTTTGAGGTGATAGATCCGAAGGATTTTCTTACCCTCAAGACAGAAGCATTGAAGATTGTGAGAACAATCGGCAGGCTGGCTGCAGCAGTCGCCTTTGTGATAGGAGGAATAGGGATACTTTCCATTATGATACTTCTTGTTAACGAGAGAAGGATCGAGATCGGAATAAGAAGAGCAGTGGGTTCACACAAGAAGGATATTATCGGACAGTTTCTCTTTGAATCCACTTTTATATCCGTGGCAGGTGGGGCACTGGGAGTGGTTGCAGGGTTCCTGCTATGTGTAATGATTTATCTGTTAACGCCGATGCCCTTTGCCATCTCTGTTCCGAGCCTGATACTTGCCTTTTCTGCCTCGATTGTTGTAGGAATATCTGCAGGGGTATATCCTTCTTTTAAAGCCACCATGATACAGCCTATTGAGGTTTTAAGGGAATGAGACTGACAGTGCTCGGAAGCGGTACCTGTGTTCCCTCACTTGAAAGAGGGGCTCCGGCATACCATATTGAGACAGCCGAGGGGGTCATTCTTGTTGACTGCGGAAGCGGTACACTCCGGCAGCTTCTCAGAGCAGGAAAGAGCTATAAGGATATAGACGCAGTCTTTATAACCCATTCACATCCAGATCATATTTCTGACCTCATGCCCCTTATACATGCCCTTGTCGCAACACCGGAGTTCAAAAGAAGCGCTCCCCTTTACATCGTGGGGCCCAAAAGTGTCGGGGATTTTTACGAAGGTTGTATACTCTCTTTGATGAGGAGCCCCAGGGATTTCACCGTTGAAACGGTTATTGCGCAAGGGAAGCTCTTCATGCTGGCAGTTGACATTTACACCTGTAAAACCCTCCACTCTCATGACAGTATTGCCTACAGGTTTGAAGACAGCAAGGGGGTGGTGGTTATTACAGGTGACTGTGATTACGATGACTCCCTTGCGGAGTTCTCCTCAGGAGCCGATCTGCTAATTGCTGACTGCTCCTTTCCTGACGGGATGAAGGCTCCCGGGCATCTCACCCCTTCGGAATGCGGAATGCTTGCCCGAAAGGCAGGAGTAAAGCACCTTGTGCTATCACATTTTTATCCTGTAAAGACCTCTGATGAAGAGATTCTAAATCAATGCAGGAGCCATTTTAAAGGCAGGATTACTCTAGCAGAGGATTTTATGGAGTTTACCCTTTAAACATCTCCTTGTATCTGTTTCTTACCTCTTTGATCTTGCCACAGGTAAACTCTCCCTCCGGGCAGGGGCCTGAGATACAACCGGGACCGGCTTTAGAAAAAATGGTGGGAGCGACTTTTTTAACCAGTTTCAACATCTCTTCAGCCATGGCCCTTATCTCCCACTGGGCCCTGAGGCAACAGCGCTGGCGGAAGAAATGCAGAAGTTCCCTTGCGTTCATGGTGACCATTATCTTTGTCTCACAGGCATTGGGTAGAACAAAACGTGCATCCTGATTTGCAGCCTCTCCCTGGAGTCCCCTTTCGTTCAGTCTTTTGACAATATGATTGTATGCCTCCTGGGCCTTTGCCATGAACTCCTCAAAATAGGTCTTTAACTCGGGATCATCTTTTATGGTTTCGGGAATCACGTAATCGAATCCTGCCTCCTCGCTGACGTAACGCTGTGACTGCTGACTGTAAGAGGCAAGTCTGTGCCGTACAAGCTGGTGAGAACAGGCTCTGGAAATACCCTCAATGGCAAAGGTGAAGGATGCATGCTCTATAGGGCTCATATGGCCCATGTTCATAAGTTTCTTGACGAAAGCCTTCTGGTCCTTTTTGGTTATCCGCTTCTTGAGGGTCTCAATGTCAGAGGGGCTGTAGCATAGCCGTGCAGCCATGGCTACAGTCTCTTCAGGCTCAGGGGTGTGTCTGAGCAGTATGACCTTTAGTTTTGCCTCTGGCATATTAGTGGAATCCGGATGGAGAATTTTTCAGATATGCTACTATTAGCACCCTGGATATGTCAAGTCAGACAACATATTCTAAATCCAGGGGATAAGGAGGCAAAGGGATTGTTCAGAACTCCATTAATGCGATAAGATTTAAATTAATACAGTTTGATACATTTATCACTTAAAAGATGAAACCTGATAAAGGTTATTATAACTTACTATCGGTATCGCTAAATGTAGTTTTTCACCATCCCTCTGTCTATATTGATTGATTTCAAAGCCGTCTGTAACGAAAAAATTATACCGCCCCCCATAAAGAGTTAGGGTATATTATTATGGTTTTTGTTTGGGCATATGTAATATAATAGTAGCCAAAAATTACAAAAGGAGGTTTTATGATTAAGGTCTACTACGATAAAGATGCCAATCTTGAGGTGCTGAAGTCTAAGAAGATTTGCATAATGGGCTATGGCAGTCAGGGGCATGCCCATGCAAACAACCTCCGAGACAGCGGTATGGATGTTATTGTGGGAGTGAGGAAGGGCGGTAGCTGGAAAAAGGCGGAAGATGCAGGCTTCACAGTAATGACTCCTGCAGATGCAGCCAAGGCAGCGGATGTGATAATGATGCTTCTGCCAGATGAGCTTCAGGCAGATGTTTATCGTAACGAGATTGCTCCCAACATGAAGCAGGGCGCCTATCTTGCCTTTGCCCACGGATTTAATATCCATTTCGGACAGATAGTTCCTTCAGCGGACACAAATGTCTTTATGGTAGCTCCCAAAGGGCCTGGCCATCTTGTAAGAAGCGAGTATACAAAGGGAAGCGGTGTGCCCTGCCTTCTGGCCATTCATCAGGATCCTTCCGGCAACACAAAGGAGATAGGTCTTGCCTATGCCTCTGCCATTGGTGGCGGAAGGGCAGGCATTATAGAGACCACCTTCAGAGAGGAGACAGAGACCGATCTTTTCGGTGAGCAGGTTGTGCTTTGCGGAGGGCTGACCGCCCTGATACAGGCTGCCTTTGAGACTTTGGTTGAGGCAGGTTATGCACCTGAGATGGCCTATTTTGAATGCCTCCACGAGGTAAAGCTCATTACGGACCTGATATATGAAGGCGGTATTGCAAACATGAGATACTCTATCAGCAATACAGCCCAGTATGGTGACCTAACAAGGGGGCCAAGAGTTATTAATGAGTCTGTAAAGGCAGAAATGAAGAAGATACTTGGTGAGATACAGTCAGGCCAGTTTGCAAGGGAGTGGATTCTGGAGTGCAGGGCTGGAAAGCCTGTCTTCAACGCCCTTACAAAGAAAGGCGAGGAGCATCCCATTGAGGAGGTCGGAAAGAGACTCCGCGGGATGATGCCCTGGCTGAAAAAGGAGAAACTTGTTGACAAATCAAAGGCGTAAAATATATTCAGAGGTTGTATTTGGTAGCTCTTAAACAACTTATCCAGAGGGCCTGTACAAGCAGGCCCTCTTTTATTATGTTCATTATTATGCTTCTGTCAGTCGATGCTGGTGCATTGGTGCTGAAAGACCTCCACCTTACAAGGACAAATGATATTACCGTATATTATGAAGAATCCTTAGAGAATGCTGCCAAAGAGGTTATTTCTATTTATCCTCGAGTTATCTCCGAGATACAGGGCATGTTTATGTACAATGTAGAACTACATCCAGAGGTGGTCCTGATTAAAAAACATGACAGCTTCATCGGAATCACAAAAAATGATTATATTGTTGCCTTTGCGCAACCGGAAAGGGGTTTAATTGTTATTGACTATTCTAAAATGAAGTCCTTCTATATGCTTGTGGATACGCTTAAACACGAACTCTCTCACCTTTTTCTTTTCAAAATAACCGGCCGTAAACTTCCCAGATGGTTTGACGAAGGGCTTTCGCAGTGGGTCACAGGTGGTGTTTCAGAGATTATCGAGGGCAAAAACTCCGGCAGGCTGAAGAGAGCGGTTCTTACGGGAAGACTGTTGCCTATAAAATCCCTTGAGACCTTTCCTTCAGAAAGGGAGGCCCTTCTTCTTGCCTATGAACAGAGTAAGAGTTTCGTTGAGTATATGGTCGAGAGATTCGGCAGGGAGAATATTGCCATGATTCTGGAAAGGGTCGGAAGCGGAGATGAATTGGATGATGCCATTGCCAGGGTGCTTTCTTTGAGTATCTATGAAATAGAAAATGACTGGGTTAGTCAGATTAAGAAAAAAACAACATATATAACCTATCTGAGTGACCACATCTATGAGATAATTTTCTTTCTTGCAGCCTTACTTACTGTGTATGGCTTTGTAAGACTGTACATAAAAAAGGTGAGGTACAGAGACGAAGATGAGGATGATGGTCATATAAGCCAGTACCCCCCATATGACTGATAAGTCAATCGGCAATTTCGGGAGATTTATTAGAGATGACATTTTGTTTTGTAGATGTGATAAAATAATTATCCATGGTACTTGAAAACAAAGCAGGTTCTATGAAAAGGGGGTAGAGTATTTATGGAATGTATTAAAGATGCAAACATGAAGAAATGTAACTGTTCTTATGCCTCTTGTTCAAGAAAGGGTAAATGTTGTGAGTGCCTTCACTACCATCGCAGAAACGGGCAGCTTCCTGCATGCTTCTTTCATGACTCTTACGAAAGGACCTACGACAGGTCTGTGGAGAATTTTATTAGCATGGTAAATGCAATGGGCATGCGTACTGCTTAAAAGCACATTAACTAAATAAATACATGCCGGAGTGGTGGAATGGCAGACGCGGCGGACTCAAAATCCGCTGGGGGCAACCCCGTGCGGGTTCAAATCCCGCCTCCGGCACCACCTTACAAACAAAAAAACTTGCACTTGCGAAGTGCAAGTTTTTTGTTTTCATCCCCTCTGGCTTTTCAAAAGGACCTTTTTCACTGTTGCAATCTCTTTTAGGGGATGTCTGTGGTATCTGTGAGTATAAGTGTCCTTGCTGGATATGCCTGCAGTGAGGGGCTCTATCATAGGAGAGAGCCCCTCAAAAAGAATAGGTTGAGGCTTTAGATGGTGTAATTTCGAGGTTGATTCTATGTATTGATCTTTCAGTAAGGATAAGTTTACAATATGAAGTGTAAACTAAATGACAGGAGATCAAGATGATGAAGGCAACAGCCAAGGATTTGAGGTTTCATTCAAGAGAGTTGCTTGATGCGGTTTTAAGAGGAGAGGAGGTAATCATAACTTATCGGGGACGGCCCTGTGCCAGGCTTGTGCCTTATGAAAAGGCTAAAAAAGGCAAAAAAAAGGAGAGGAATGAACTGTTCGGTATCTGGAAGGATTATAAAGAGGTTCAGAATGTAGACAGATATATCCGAAAACTTAGAAGGGGCAGGTTTGAAGATGCTGATTGATACCGATGTTCTGATATGGTATATGAAGGGTAATGAAAAGGCATACAGGGCAATTGAAAAGATAGATCATTTTTATATTTCCGTGGTTACATACATGGAGCTTATTCAGGGAATGAGAAATAAGAAGGAATTGAATTTGTTAAGGAAGGCGCTCCATCAATGGAATGCGAGGGTGCTATATGTTACCGAGGAAATTTCTGTCAAGGCCATGTTTTATATGGAGCAGCATTTTCTTAGCCACTTTCTTCATCTTGCAGATGCACTGATTGGTGCTACTGCTGTTACTCATGGTCTTTCGTTATTAACGGGTAATGATAAACATTACAAATCAATAAAAGATCTTCAGATATGCAAATTCCATCCATAAAATTTTTTTGGATTGTAAAAAGTAGTGGTGAATAGCACTTTATCCATTGAGAGATTACGTGAGATTGGCGGTCAGCTGAGAGAGGCTGTTCTGCCCCTGAGGTATACCTCATCAGGTGAAAAGCCTCTTGAGCGCGGAGCCTCAGGGGATAAGACCTTCAGGATTGACAGGGTTTCGGAGGAGATAATCATCAGTGGACTTGAAAGGGCGGGGTTGCCACTTTCGGTTGTTTCCGAAGAAAAGGGGGCTTTTGACATATCCGGAGGCGGACACAGAGTCCTGATAGACCCTATAGACGGAAGCAAAAACGCAGTAACAGGCATACCCATGTTCTGTGCATCTATTGCCGTTACATCTTCGGAGACGATATCGGACCTTTATCTGGCATATATAATAAACATCCTTACCGGTGATGAATTCTGGGCGGAAAGGGACAAAGGAGCCTTTCTTAACGGCAGAAGGATTCGGTCGCAACAGGATGATGATATAAGGGTTGTTCTTTATGAAACACAGATGCCAGGCCGTGACATAAAGAGGATACTTCCCTTACTGAGCCTTGCTAACCGAACACGATGCTTTGGAACCACTGCACTTGATCTCGCACTCCTTGCTTTAGGTGCTGCAACCCTGTATGTCAATCCTGCACCGACAAGGAGTTTTGACTATGCAGCTGGAATTCTGCTCGTCAGCGAGGCTGGCGGAGTGGTAACTGATATCAATGGTAACGACATAAGCAATGTAATGCTTTCCATGGAAAGAACTCCGCCGCTGCTGGTGGGTGCTAATAAGAAAGTGCATGAAAAGGCTCTGGAGGTGTTAAAGGGTGGATGAGATAGCAAAGGAATTGAAACTTCTGAACAGGCAGCTTCAAAGGCTTCTTGAGCATATCTGTCCCCAGTTGAGTGAAGAGCTCCTTGACAGGGCTGTTGCATTCAGGGCTTTTTCATATAACGGCAGTCTTGTTCTCAGGGTTGTGGAACGCCCAGATCCTGTAGTTCTTGAGGAACTGAAAGGGATTGACGGAATTATTGAGAGGCTCAGGAGAAATACGGAGCAGTTTCTTGCCTCACTGCCCTGTAACAATGTGCTTCTTTACGGGCCTCGAGGCGTGGGAAAATCATCGGTTATAAAGGCGCTTCTTAATGAATACCACAAAAACGGCCTTAGAATGATTGAGATGGACAGGGATGCTCTCCTTCATCTGCCGGAGATAAAGGATCTGATAAGGGACAGGGGGGAGAAATATATAGTATTCTGTGACGACCTTTCCTTTGATGTGGATGATTCCTCCTACAGGCAGCTTAAGGCAGTGCTTGAAGGAAGCCTTGAGGCACGACCTGATAATATGCTTATATATGCCACATCAAACAGACGCCATCTCATGCCCGAACGTGTTGATGAGGATCTCCATGAGCTTCATCCAGCAGAGTCGGTTGAAGAGAAGATATCCCTCAGTGACCGCTTCGGACTGAGACTTGGCTTTGTAAACTTTGATCAGGAGACCTTTTTGATGATAGTAGATAACTATGTCAAACTCAGGGGAATTATGATTGAACCTGCCGAGTTGCACAGAAGAGCCATACAGTGGGCGCTATCTCACGGTAGCTTTTCCGGAAGAACAGCCCGACAGTTTGTGGACGACCTTGAGGGGACAATCGGACTGGAGAGGTTGTGATAGAGGCCATCATTCTTGGAATAATTCAGGGATTGACGGAATTCATTCCCGTAAGCAGCACAGCCCATCTTGTTCTTCTGCCCTGGTTTTTCAACTGGGGCGGTCAGGTAGAGACCCTGTCTTTTGACATTGCTCTGCACGGAGGTACACTGCTGTCGCTTACTGTTTTCTTCTGGCGTGACTGGATGAACATTCTTTTTAAAGAGAGGACAATGCTTGCTTATATAGTGATTGCTACACTGCCTGCAGCTATCGTTGGGCTGCTATTTGAGGATATAGTGGAAAGTACCCTCAGGAGTCCCCTTGTGATCGCTGCAGCACTTGTGGTGATTGCAATATACATGGTTTATTCCGAAAGGAGAAAAGGTATCAGGTCAATTTCTCAGCTTTCTCTGAAGGATGCCGTAATGGTAGGAATTAGCCAGGCAGTGGCCCTTGTTCCGGGGGTGTCCCGTTCCGGCGTTACCATATCAACAGGGATGCTTACCGGGCTGAGAAGGGAAGATGCTGCCCGGTTTTCTTTTATGCTCTCAATGCCTGTTATAGGTGGAGCAACCCTGCTTGAGGCAATGAAGATACTTAAGTCTCCTGCAAGCTATGACCTGGGTCTTTTCAGTGCAGGATTTTTGTCCTCTGCAATAACAGGGTTTCTTACAATCAAGTTTCTCCTATGGTTTTTTCGCAGGTTCAGCCTTCTCTCCTTTGTTTACTACAGGGTCGCACTTGCTGTTATAATATTTATTGTATGGCTAGTACAATAAAGAGAATAAGGGAAGAGATTACCGGTGTCGTATTTATCCTGGCAAGTGTTTATGTAGGGCTGAGCCTTTACAGTTACTCACGATGGGATCCCTCATTTTTTACCCACAGCAGCGGTCCTGTAAGAAACTACGGTGGCATAATCGGATCCTATCTTTCGGATTTGCTGATTACCCTGATTGGCGGTGTTTCTTATCTGTTGCCCTTTCTGTTTCTTGTCTACGGAATAAAGAGGCTTCTGGGAAAGGAAAAAAGAAGAGAGATACTGCCAGGTATTATGCTTCTGATATTCTCCGTTCCCATTCTTGTAAAGCTTATTGTGATGACCTTCCGATTTAAAGGAAGCATCAGATACGAAGGGCTCTGGGGTGAGGAAATGGCAGGGCTGCTGGTGAGGTTTTTCTCCCTTCCAGGTGCGTATATAATTGCCCTGGGTCTTTTCTTTTCCTCACTAATAATCATAAGCCCTGTCTCGGCAGCTGACCTGTTTCAGAGATTCATGGAAAAGAAAAAGGAAAAGCCTGCCACAGAGAAGAGGAGTATCAGGGTGGTGGAGGAGCCACCTCATGAATCACCAGTGCTTAATGAAAATAAATCGGCAAGGACAAAACAGTTTATCCCGAAGCAGCCCAGAAGCGGTGATTACCTTTTGCCCCCCCTTGATCTTCTCAGTACTTATGAGACCGTTTCAAAGCCCAGCAAGGAGGAACTTCTTGAGAGGGCAGAACTCCTTGAGAGGAAGCTTGCAGATTTCAATATAAAGGGGAAGGTAACGCAGGTACATCCTGGTCCTGTGGTTACAATGTACGAGTTTGAGCCCTCTCCGGGTATAAAGATCAGTAAGGTGGTCTCCCTTGCGGATGATCTTGGTAGGGCACTCGGAGGGCTGAGCGTAAGGATTGCCACCATTCCCGGAAAGACACCCCTGGGAATTGAGGTGCCCAACCGGCAGAGAGGTGTGGTCTCATTAAAGGAGATTATCGGTTCGCAGGCATTTCAGAAGAGCTACTCAAAACTAACCCTTGCCCTTGGTAAAGACATTTACGGAAGGCCCATAATCTCGGACCTGGCAAGAATGCCCCACCTGCTTGTGGCAGGTACCACTGGCTCTGGAAAAAGCGTATCCATAAACTCCATGGTCATGAGCATCATTTACAAAGCAAGGCCTGACGAGGTAAAGATGCTGATGATCGATCCGAAACTCCTGGAACTGTCAATCTATGACGGTATTCCCCATCTGGTCACTCCGGTGGTTACGAATCCGAAAGAGGCAACACTGGCACTGAAGAAGATGGTTCTGGAGATGGAGCGAAGATACAGGCTTATTGCAGAAAAGGGCGCAAAGAACATAGATAATTTCAATCGTCAGGCTCCTGATGAGGAGAGACTTCCTTATATTGTGGTTATAATTGATGAGCTTGCAGACCTGATGTTTACAGCCTCAAAGGAGGTGGAGGATTCTATTGTGAGGCTTGCCCAGATGGCAAGAGCCTCAGGAATCCACCTTATTGTGGCAACGCAGAGACCTTCTGTGGATGTAATCACGGGAATCATTAAGGCCAATTTTCCCACAAGAATAGCCTTCCAGGTATCAACAAGGGTGGATTCCAGGACAATCATAGATGTGCAGGGTGCCGAGCAGCTTATAGGTAGGGGTGACATGCTCCTTATGAGCCCGGGAACGAGACTGAAGAGGCTTCACGGTGCCTATGTATCTGAAGAGGAGATAAGGAACGTGACGGATTTCATAAAGGCCCAGGCAGCGCCTGATTATACACTCTTTGATACCATTGAGATAGAGGCTGCAGCGGAGCAGGCAGAATCTATTTCGGAAAACAGAGACGAGCTCTACCAGAAGGTAATAGAGTATGCCGAGAGCATGGGAGAGATATCCATCTCCTCCATTCAGCGGAGATTTAAGATAGGCTACAACAGGGCTGCTCGCATCATGAGCCTTCTTGAAGAAGATGGACTTGTTGGCCCTCCGAAAGGTGCGGGAAAACCGAGGGATTTTATCAGGAGGGTATGAAGAGTATTAAAATGGCAGTTTCAGAGCAGAGACAGGTGAGTAGGTTTTTCTGTGGATAGGGCATGGGCCGAACTTCCTCAGTCGATCAATGTGTTCTTTTGTAGGATATCCCTTATGCCTTGAAAAACCGTAGTTCGGATACTGTCGATCATACTCCTCCATAAGTCTGTCCCTTGTGACCTTTGCCACCACAGAGGCGGCTGCAACAGATGCACTCAGGTCCTCTGCCCTGGGAACGGATATCTGCTTAACAGGTAGGGGGAGTTTCATTGCATCAATTATCAGCAGTGCAGGCTGACAGGACAGTGCATTGACTGCCTGGGTCATGGCCTTAATGGTGGCCTGATATATATTTATTCTGTCTATTTCCTCAGGAGAGACAATACCGATTCCTATATCGACTGCTATATGATATATTTCTTTAAAGAGTTCTTCTCTTTTGGCAGGAGAGAGTTTTTTTGAGTCCTTCAGATCTTCTATAAGACAATCAGGGGGGAGAACCACTGCTGCCGCCACTACAGGACCTGCAATAGGCCCCCTTCCTGCCTCATCCAGGCCTGCAAGGGGGCCATTAATATCTTTTCTCAGTGACTGGTCATAATGGAAAGGGGTCATCAGGATTGGGTGGTGAAGATATCCTTTTCCTTTACCTTTGCTGCCTTTCCTTTCTTGTGTCTAAGATAGTAGAGCTTAGCCCTTCTTACATCACCTCTTCTTACAACCTCCATCTTTTCTATAACAGGTGAGTGAAGGGGAAAGATTCTTTCCACTCCAATTCCGTAAGAGACCTTTCTTACCATAAAGGTCTCTTTGATGCCACTGCCCCTTCTGGCAATAACAATACCCTCAAAGGGCTGGATACGCTCCTTGTCTCCTTCTACGACCCTTACGTATACCCTTACAGTATCGCCGATATTGAATTCAGGAATCTCCCTCTTGTATGGTTCTTCTACTGCCCTTATCAGTTCCATTGCTCTTCCTCCTTTATCTCTTTTATTAGTTCCCTGTCCTCTTCAGCCAGGTCTATTTTTTCTAATAGATCAGGTCTTCTCTTGAGCGTACGTCTTAGTGCTTCCTTTCTCCTCCAGCGCCTGATGAGCTGATGGTTGCCACTGAGAAGCACTTCCGGAACCCTCATCCCTCTGTACTCAACCGGTCTGGTATACTGAGGGTACTCAAGAATTCCTGAGGTAAAGGATTCCTCTTTTGAGGAGTCCTCGTCACCAAGGGCTCCCGGTAGCAATCTGGTGACAGCATCTATTATAACCAAAGCGGGCAATTCTCCGCCAGTCAGTACATAATCACCGATGGAAAGTTCTTCGTTGACGAGGGTCTTTATCCGTTCGTCAACGCCTTCGTATCGTCCGCATATAAACAGAATATGTTCTTTTTCCCTGGCGTATTCTTCGGCAACCGACTGATTGAAAATCCTTCCTCCCGGGCTGAGAAGCACTATGTGTCTCTTTTTCCCATCTCTGCAGAGAGAGTCAATGGCATTGAATATGGGCTCCGGTTTAAACACCATACCTGCACCGCCACCATATGGATAATCATCTACCTGCCTGTGCTTGTCCTCGGTATAATCTCTGATATTAACGACGTTGACCTGCACAATTCCCTTCTCTATGGCCCTCTTCATTATGCTTTCAGACAGATATGCCTTTATCATTGAAGGAAATATGGTGAGTACATCGAAAACAATCATTCAAGGAGCCCCTCAATAGGTTGAATAACCATTTTACCCGCCTTGATATCCACCTCTTTTATAAATTCTTCCACTGCTGGTACCATATACTCTTTTTCTCCTTCGATAACATAAACATCATTGGCGCCTGCTTCTATGATCTCCTTTATACGGCCGATATAATCTCCCCTGTCTGTGTAAACCTTTAGTCCGATGATCTGATAATAATAATATTCACCTTCTGGCAGAGGAGGGGATTCGCTTTGGGGTATTTTCATCTCCAGACCCTTTAGCTTTTCAGCCTCCTCAGGGGTGGAAACCTCGCTGAATTTTATAATAACCGTTCTTCCGTGAGGCCTGTAGTGCTCTATGTGGAGAAGTTCTTCAAGGTTGTCTCTCTTGATGATAACAGCCGAGACCTCACCGAATCTGTCGATAGAGAATGTAAGGGGCAATACTTTAACCTCACCCTTTATCCCCCACGAGGTCAGTATCTTGCCGATAACTACGTAGGAAGGCATGGTTTTATGGAGTACAGAATAAAAAACCCGGAAGAGCAGACCTCTCCCGGGTCTATTTAGTTCTTTGTTAATTATTCAAGGATTTCCAGTACACACCTTTTGCCGATTTTTGTGCCTGCAGCAGACAGTATGGTCCTCATTGCCCTAGCTGTCTTGCCCTGCTTGCCGATCACTTTGCCGAGATCGCTGGGAGCAACGCGAAGCTCAAATACAGTGGTTCTTTCGCGATCAACCTCTTTCACAGATACCTCTTCTGGTCTGTCAACCAGAGCCTTAGCCATCGTCTCCACC
>JALUAR010000042.1 GCA_027050975.1 Thermodesulfovibrio sp. | reverse complement strand
TCCTTCCACTTCTTGAATGGATGCGCGAGGATGAATATCAGTCCACCACCCCTAACCGTCTCGATGATCCTGCCGAGGTCATTTGGGGAGTAGTCGTAGCTCATGTCCAGGATAAGAAGGTCGTAGGTCCTTCCGAGGATGTCGCGGGTGTGTTTGAAGGTTACAGCTTTAACCTCGGCGCTCCCTCCTGCTAAGACGTCGAAGTGCTTTCTGAAGGCCTCGTAGCGCTTCCTCCCGAAGGTGTCCTCCCCGAGGGCGTCAGTGGCGTAGAGAACCTCTATCGCGCTCTCGCTCTCGTCCCTCAACCTTTTCTTCATCAGTTCGTCGAGAACCTCGCTCAAGACCCTCGCAGAGGCCCCTGCTAGGATTCCGGCCAGCTCGGCCTTTCTCACGGTGTCGCCCTCAATGACTATCATTCTTCGATGGAACTTCTCAAGAGCCTGGGCCAGCGCTGTCTCGGTGAGCTTGAGTATCTCGTCCTTAACCTTCTCGCCTTTGGCGTAGTCTCTCACTTCCTTATCAAAGCGGATTTTGACGGTCATAGCGACCCCTCCCGGATAAAGGGGAGAAGGGGGATTTAAAAAGATGGTGATCAGTTTCTACAAATCCTTAGATGTTACCACAATACTCTCTAGCGTCAACTTCTGTCTTTGTGTTACTCATCTAGCAACTTCTTTAATGTCGCGGTGAGTGCTCTCAAATGAACTTTCTTCCTGATTTCTGAATTAACTCTCCTTCTTAACTGAGTTTCATCTGGAAGAAGGATTATAGGGACTTTTCCATTTAGCTCTCTTTGAACTCTCTTGACAATTTCCCTGTATGATTTACTACCAATATATGCGACAACCCACCTATTTTTTGCATAGGTTTCTAGAAACTCTTTAAGTCTGGTGGATACTAGGTTCACTTGTTTCTCAGGGGTACGAGAGGATAATACGAAGTCGTATTCCAAGATTGGGGGCTCCGTTTCAAAATTCTGCGGAACTGGACCATACATGCCAGAGAGAGTGACTTTTTCAATCTTCCTTAAGTTAATACCCTGCTCCTGAAGATATCTAAAAATGACTTTGTGGGTTGTAGATTTTGAGTAAGGTTTCTTAGGAGTACACGATAATAGTAGAATAACTTTCTTCTCGGGAGAGACATAATAAGAGGTTTTTGTTATGTCAAACCTGGTGGGATCACGCTTTAAGGATATTTTTCTAGTGTAGAACTGCCCTCTAGAGATTTTTGGAAGTTTCAGCCCCAATTCATTGATAATCTCAATAAAATCATCATCAATTGTGGACAATTTGGCAATTATTTTTAAAAGCTTACTATCATTGCGAGAATAATTAACAAGCCACTCCTTAAATTCACTGGAATTTGGATAGTATGCAGTTATTTCATCAACAAGTTTTAGTTGCATAGAGAGGTTATGCAGGGCGATTATGCCATAAATGTCTGACTTGATTATTTTTTGACCATTAAGATGGTAATGAGAATAACTCTTGCTTCTTAAGATTTTTTTGACCATTCGAAGATTTTGACCTCCAATCCGAGCACAGAAAGGACATGAGTCTAGGTCTTTGTTTGTGATTTCATGAAATCTCTTTTTTCGGTTATACGAAACAAAAAACTGGAGATTCTGAGCTGCTTTGACATACGTATTACTGTCAAAACTATTCACACCAAGATAATACATAAAAGGCATAATCTTTCCTGAAATACCAAAAATATGTACAGGCACATCTTCCAAAGTATGGGACATCTCCCCCAATGTATCCCTAACGGCCTTTATTATCTCAACAATAAGCTCATAATGATTCTTTATTGGAACCATTGAACCTATCGCCAGCCCAAACTGGTAATTAGAATACCTGTTGAATCCTGCTTCTTCAAGTGCACCCACCAATGAGTTGAGATAATATTGAATCTCCTTGTAGGATCTGCCGTGAACGGCAAGATACGGAAAAACTGGTGCCTTGTATGTGTCATACACTAACTCCATTAGACGTACTGCGTTTAGGATACTTTTCCCCATTCTCTCCTTAGTTTCTTTTTCATTTAAACCAGGAGGTATTGGATAATCCAAAGAGGCAACATAGTCTGCACCAAGTTTAAGTTGCAAATCTAAGATGCTCTCAGGTGTCGCCTTGATCTTGTATTTTGATAAATCGTACTCCTTATTGTACAGGAGTTTGAAACCACCGCTATCTGCAAATAACGTTGGATAATACTCAGGGTTTTCTTGTGCAATCCAGTCTTTTAATGTTCGCCCTCCTTCAAACCACTCATTAAAACTCTTTTCACTGAGATCAAAATCCACAAAATGGAGAACTTGAGTCATAATTGCAGGCAATTTCAACTCCTGTATAATTCCCCGTTTAATAGATTTCCAGATACCACCATTTCGAAGAACTCCTGGGGGGCCTGTCATGAAATTGACGACAGGGAAAAATGTGAATTCTTGTAATGGCTTTGGACGGGCCGACATATTTAATCCCTACTCTCAAAGCCTCACGTTAGATTTAAAAATGTTTAGTGCTCTGCTATAGAAATGAAGGTGTAGTCATTATGAGTAAAGCAGGCTTAACGTTACATCCAAGCGAGATTGTTAGATATTTTGAGCTTGATAAATGTCCAAAATATGTCTTCTGGCTAAGTAGAAAGGACGAGCTTGAAAAAAGTTCAGAGAATCTAGATGAGAAAATAAAAAAACGCTTGAAAGGTGAAATTGATAAAGTGCTAAGGAAACATGGTAAAAATTTCGAAAAAGCTCAGCAAAGAATATTGGCTAGGATAAGCCAAATCTCTGAAGTACGAGACAATAGCAGTTTTGATGAACTAGTAGATTACATCATCAACAAACGAGGATGCAATAAAGAAGCGTGCATCTTTACCCAACCTTCTTTAGAAGGTACAATTGGGATTTATGTTATTGAAGGCAGGGCTGATATTGTCTTGGTAAGACACTCAGGACAAAAAACCGAGATATGGGTTTTTGAAGCAAAGTTCACTAATCAAGAGAAGTTCCATCACAGAGTCCAAGCTATAATATACGCGAAGTTGATTTACGATGCTGTTCACGAGCAAATCCAAGAGCAAGGACGTTCGCTTGAGATTTATGTTTCGGTTCTAACAAAAAAGAACAATCTAGAATTGGGATTAGATAAAATAAAAAAACTCAGATTTCCCGACGAAACAAGAACATATGTTGAGATTTTAGAAAGTGCTTTGAAAAAAGATGGAACTTTTTATAAGATACTAACAGGAGAAGAGACTCCCAGATTCTGGATCAACAAAAGATGTCAAGGGTGCCCTTACGAAGCATTCTGCATTAAAGAGGCTGTGGAGAAAAAAGGTCTGGAATTGTTAGGCATTCGACCTGGTGATCAAGAAATTCTAGAAGAGATAGGTATTCGCTCGTTAGAAGATTTGGCAGATTTATATGAGTATCCTGAAAGGTTTTATCCTGCAGGACGTGAGGGATTTAAACATTTCAGACCAAAGCCCGGTAAAGAAGATATTATAAATGCTGTATTAAACAAGCTCAATATATCCAATCTCCAAAAACTTGCTCAAGGTGCATATCGGCTCGTAAGGGAGTTAAATTGTGATCCAGATAATTTCTCTGATTGGATACAAGGCTCTGGGTATAATCTACCGAGGGACATCTACGATGAATCTCAACTCAGGAGGAAGGGCATATCCCCACCAGGATACCCTTCTGGTTCGCTAATCCGAGTTTATATCTTTGTCCAACATGATCCTATTCATGATAGAGTGGTATTGTTGAACGCAACTGTAGATAATACTTTAACCGGCAAGTCTAGGAATATCTCTGAGCTAATACACATACCAATTGAAAAATTAAGTAACTCTCAATATAGGGATTTTGAAGACAAAATACTAGACTTTTTTGAGAAGGAACTTTTAGAGAATTTCTTTAAAAAGCTAATCTGGGCAATTAATGATATCAAACCACAATTACCTGAGGATCAATGTTATATCCACCTATACTTTTACAGCAAGTTCCAGCGCTTTAAATTTATGGATGCAATAAGAAGACACAAAAAACTCTATTGGTACAAACCCATAAGATGGCTACTTGGGCTAAGAAAAGAGATTGATCAAGAGATGGTGTCTATTCTCAAAGACGAAATAACTAAAAGACATGCCTTAAGATTTCCTGGACTTGGAATTATCCCAGTTGTAGCCCACTATTATTGGAATGAAAATGATTATTATTGGAATAACGAGTATAATGGATGGTTTAGGTGGGACCCGGACATAAAATCAGAGTTTGAAGAACTTTTTAGAATTGGGGCAGCAAAAAAGTGCTCAGATAATAATGACGACAATGATATACATCTAGACCTGGCCAGAGTTGAAGATATATTTCCCAATGGTACTGCGAGAATCCCCTCTTGGATATATCCCGTAATAAACAGAGAGATTGAACAAATCCCCCTTGAGTACATCTGGAAGTTAACTACTTCAAAGTCTGGAAGAATGAAACTTGAGAAACTCGCAATTAATCTTGCACTTGCAATAAGGCATATAGAACGGAGTATACCTGAATGGTCCAAAGACGTAACAATCCCAAAAGAACCTATTCCCGCAGATGCATTAGAAACACTAGGATTTGAAAACATTTCACTAGCAGAGGTCTTAATTGAGTATCAGAAACTAGAATATCAAGCAAAGAAAGAGCAACTCTTTGAGCATTACCGGCTAAGCACTCTCGAACGGACAAATACCGACAAATCTGTCCGGCTTAAAGTAGCTGAGATCAAGACTGATGAAACTTCCAATATCATAATATCTGGGAAAATTGTGTCTCCTGAGGGAGATTTATACAATCTGGATTCTGGGCCTCCACTTTCTCTTTCGGAGGGATCATGGGTAGTGATAACACCTATTGACCGCTCTGGAAGAGAAATTTGGCCATACTCCTTTCCAGAGTCAAAAAGAATGTCAATATTGTCGTCCATACTTAGAATAAAAGAAACTTATGACTCAGTGACCATGAACCTCTTGGTATACCCAATTTCAAAGACTTCTAGGAATAGAGATTCATTATATTTCATTGAGAGGCATCCACAGTCATTTGAAGTAAGAGGCAATTCTATGGTAATCACGGATCCCCACCATCCTTTCCGGGGTGTCAAGATTAATGCAGGACAGAATGTCGTTATCGATGAAGCCTTGGATAATATTGTCATGTCACATTCTCATAAATACCTTTTAAACATTCTCCGCTTAGAACACTCGCCCAAACAATTAATCCATCTTAATTCTACATATTATGTATTGTCTAATATTTACAACTCAAGTAGAATCACAAAAAATCTTGTGAATTCAATATTACTACCATCCAAATGGGATTCGAATAGTATAGTCGAATTCGTCAAGAAACTAGAAGATTCCGGGAAACACCTTAGCAGGACTCAGAAGCGGTTCATTTATGACATCTCTCGAAAAATAGTTCTTTTACAAGGGCCTCCAGGAACTGGAAAAACATCATTTTCAATAGCCCCTTCAGTTCTTAGTAGAGCATATTCTGTAATAAAAAACAAGAAACGGCAGATATTTTTTGTTACGGCAATCTCACATACTGCCATTGATGAAGCTCTTAAAAAAATAGTCAACCTAAAAGAAGAATTGAGCAACTCTAGTCCAGACAAGAACTTTAGAAGAGCACTAAACAATATTCGTGTATATAGACTTGTGAACAGTAAATATCAAAGAGATAGCCTAATTGAAAGAGAGCTACAAGGGTATGAAGATTACATTGAATTCATCAACTACAAATCCGCAAAAGATGTAGATAGAATTGCACGCAAATATCTTGTGGTTGGGAAGAAAAGAAGTAAAAAATCAGCATCTAAGTATCATGATTTAGAGTCATTTATAACGGGGTTTTCTGAAATTCCCATATTCTTTGGAACCCCAGGAGCAATGAAAAAGTTCTTTGAAGAACTCGCCAAAAAACTTCCCAAAAAAGACTCTTTCCCAGAGGATTTCAGGGAATTTGTGGACTTATT
>JALUAR010000041.1:2646-24159 GCA_027050975.1 Thermodesulfovibrio sp. | reverse complement strand
ATATAATATATGTGATAATAAATCAATGAAAGCCAAACTACTTAGCATATGGCTGTTTCTTTCACTCCTCTGTCTCACTGCTCCCCTCTACAGCGTTGACAGAAAAGAGGTCATGGTGATAACGGTGCAAGGCGTAATCAATCCCGTCACCTCCGAGTACATTGAAAAGAGCATAGAGAAGGCAAACGAGTCCTCCATGGAGGCCCTTATAATCATGCTTGATACACCTGGAGGGCTTGACCTGTCTATGCGATCCATAATAAAGGCCATAAATGCCAGCAATGTCCCTGTGGTGGTGTATGTAGCTCCATCAGGTGCAAGGGCTGCCTCAGCAGGTGTGTTTATTACCATGGCTGCCCATATAGCTGCCATGGCACCGGGCACAAACATAGGCGCTGCCCATCCCGTGGGCATTGGCGGCAAAATGGACAAAACCATGGTGGAGAAGGCAACAAACGATGCCGTGGCTTACATAAAATCCATAGCCGAACGAAGAGGACGGAATATCAAATGGGTAGAGGAGGCTGTAAGAAAGAGTGTATCTGTTACAGCCCAGGAGGCATTAAAACTGGGTGTTATAGACCTGATAAGCAACAACCTGTCGGATCTCCTTGAAAAGATAGACGGACGTACTGTCGAGGTAGTATCCGGGGAAAAGACCCTGCATACCAAAGACGCCCTCCAGAGAAAGGAAGACATGGGTGTAAGGCTGAAGATTCTTGCCATGATTAGCAATCCAAATGTTGCCTATATACTCATGCTTCTTGGTTTTTACGGCCTTTTCTTTGAGCTTACCAATCCTGGAGCAATATTCCCTGGTGTAGTAGGTGGAATATGCCTTATTCTTGCCTTCTATGCATTCCAGACACTGCCGGTAAATTATGCCGGTCTGCTGCTGATAATACTGGCCATTATACTCTTTGCCCTTGAAGTCAAGATCACATCCCACGGTGTGTTAACTATCGGTGGGCTTATATCCATGGTAATAGGCTCTCTTATGCTCTTTGAAAGCCCTGCTCCGTTTCTGAAGCTCTCCCTTTATCTTGTTGTACCTGCCACATTGCTTACAGCAGGATTTTTCACGGTAATATTGGGGCTTGCCCTCAAGGCATGGAAGAGAAAGCCCGTAACCGGAGTTGAGGGGATAGTAGGCATTGAAGGAGTGGCACATACGGACATATATCATGACGGAATGGCCCTTGTCAGGGGCGAGTACTGGCAGGCTTACAGTGATGAGCCCATAAAAAAGGGCGAAAGAATAAAGGTGGAGTCTGTTTCAGGACTCCGAATAAAGGTTAAAAGGGAGGTAAGGGAATGATTATTCCACCACAGATTTTGAGCATAATCTTTATTGTCTTTTTGATAGGGTATTTCCTTACAAGTGCAATAAAGGTGTTAAAAGAGTATGAACGAGGTGTGGTCTTCAGACTTGGAAGGATAATTCCTGTAAAGGGCCCCGGTCTGATTATCATTGTGCCCATAATTGATAAGCTCGTAAGGGTGAGCCTTCGTACTGTCACCATGGATGTACCACCCCAGGATGTAATAACAAGAGACAATGTTTCTGTCAAGGTGAATGCCGTTGTATACTTCAGGGTAATGGATCCCATAAAGGCTATCACAGAGGTGGAAGACTTCTATTTCGCAACAAGCCAGATTGCTCAGACAACGCTAAGAAGCGTGGTTGGACAGAGCCAACTCGATGAACTCCTCTCAAAAAGGGATGAGGTAAACGCCGAACTGCAGAGGATTATTGATTTTCAGACAGAGCCCTGGGGCATAAAGGTTTCAGCTGTTGAGGTAAAAAACGTTGATCTTCCTCAGGAGATACTCAGGGCTATTGCCCGCCAGGCAGAGGCAGAGAGGGAAAGAAGAGCCAAGGTCATCCATGCCGAAGGTGAATTCCAGGCCTCGCAAAAATTGGCAGACGCAGCAAAGATTCTGGCCACTCAGCCTACTGCGCTTCAGCTGAGATTCCTACAGACCCTGACAGAGATCGCCTCTGAGAAGAACTCAACCGTTGTATTCCCTGTTCCAATGGACCTGATCAAGCCCTTTCTTGAAAAACTGGAAAAGAAAGATTAAAAAGTAATCCCTATTTCTGATGGGATCAGTTCTGCTGGGGCATTACAGAAGCAGGTTGTGAAAAAGAGGGGTTGTTCGATTTTTAATGGAACTTGGGGGCGCGTTCATTATGTTAACTACCTATCTGGACATTAATGCCATATCAAAAACCTTGAATGCGCTCTCTGTGTTGACAGAACTGAAGCTGTCACTTTTTGATGACAGGAAAAGGGCCCTGATAACACCTCCCTGTGACGATCCGCTACTGGCGGAGATAAAGAAGAGCAGTCTCGGAAAAAGACTTTACAATGAGTTTTTTGACCTCCACTTCTCTTTTGCCGTGAAGCGCAGAACACCTTTTTTCGTTAAGGGACCTACCAGGCAATACCACGTCTTTATCCCACTTCAATACAGGGATTTAACTCTTGTTGCTGTTGCCGAAGCATGTTATCTGCAGACTGAGGACTTTGAATCCTTCTACACAGAGCACGCCAGAGAGTTTGGTCTTCCGGCCACGGATCTTCACACATGGCTCAAGAAAATAACCATCCTCCCCAGAAAAAGAATTCTTCCTCTCTCAAAGGAGATACAAAGGCTTTTAGAGGTTACCCTGGCCAGCTGTTTCGAGAAGGAGGAACTCACAAGGAGATGGCATTGGGCAAAGACAATAATCACCCTTGCCACAAATATAAAAACCGAGGCACCTCTTAGGGAGATCTTTACCGAAGTGCTGAACTCTGTTCTTTTCCTTTTTGATGCCGATACCGTAGCAGTCTTTGCTCAACAGAACAGTCATTATTCCGTGGAGATAGCCGGAGGCAGAAAGAGCAACTTACTTCAGGAATTCACACTTCCTGAAAACAATCACTATGTAAGCAAAGCCTGTCAACGAAAAGAACCCGTTTCTGTAATGGACAGTTATGAACTTTTCAGGCTGGGACTTCCGGAGGAGATACTCTCCATGTATCTCTTTCCTATATACTCTAACTCCAGGATCTTTGCCCTTTTGGCTGTTTTCAATACCCTGCTTGACAGGGATGCAATACAGTCCATACAGCACCTCTGTCAGCTTACAGCATACCTCTGTAATGTCAGATGCGTCGGTCAGATGCAGAAGAAACAGCTTGAGTTGATCAATCTGGTTTCATTAAAGGTGGCTAATCTCTATTTCCTTTACCGGGATAGCCACAAGCTGTACCAGGGCATTGTTAATGAGGCAGCCTCTTTGGTAGATGCGGAAAAGTGCTCTCTGCTACTGCCCTCTGAAGATGACTCCACTCTCAAGGTATCGGCTGTAAAAGGAATTAATCCCTACCTGATGTACGATATAAAAGTCAAAAAGGGAGAGGGAATAGCTGGAAAGGCATTTGAGGAGGCTACACCGGTGTTGATTACCAATGAAGAGAGTATGAAAAAGTTCGGCGTGGCACCGAAATCCATTTTTCGGACCCACTCCTGTGTCAGCATACCCCTGAAGATTGCCGATGAAGTAGTCGGCATATTAAACCTGGCAGACAAATACTCCGGTGAACCTTTCACAGAGGATGACCTTGCCACGCTGAATCATTTCGCCCTGCAGACCTCTGTTCTTATAAAGCTCTCGAACTGCTACGCTGTATCCGAACAGATGAGAGAGCTTTCCATAACAGACCCTCTCACAGGTCTTTATAATAGACGCTACTTTAATGTCAGGCTCAATGAAGAGTACCTCAGATCAAAGCGCTATAATCTTCCCTTTTCTCTTGCAATTGTTGATATTGATGACTTCAAGCTTTTCAATGATACAGAAGGACATCCGGCAGGCGATCTGGTGCTAAAAGAGATTGCCTCGATTATGAATAGCAGCATACGAGCAAATGATATTCTCGTAAGATTCGGTGGTGAGGAGTTCGCTATCATAATGCCTCAGACATCCTCTGATGAGGCATTCAAGGTAGCTGAACGAGTAAGGACAAATATAAAAGAACTCATTCCTCCCACATGGCAGAGATTCCCCAGAGAACATCTAACCGTAAGTATAGGGATTGCAATGTATCCTTTATGCGGAGACCCTCTTGAAAATCTGATTCGCACAGCCGACCGTGCTCTCTACAAGGCAAAGGTTGAAGGGAAGGACAGGACAGTTACACTTTAAAAATAAAGCTACCATCTTATTAGTGCAGAACCCCAGGTTAGCCCACCGCCAAAGGCCTCTAACATAATATAATCTCCATCTTTTATCCTGCCCTTTCTTACTGCCTCGTCAAGAGCGATGGGGATGGAAGCAGCTGATGTATTGCCATAACGGTCAAGGTTTAGCATCACCCGGTCAAGTCCTATACCAAGGCGTTTGGCTGTGGCAGCAATTATCCGATGATTTGCCTGATGAGGTATAAGCAAGGCGAGTTCTTCAGGCTCAATCCCGTTGTCTTTGAGGGTATCTGTTACAAGCTTGGCAAGCGTCCTTACGGCAATCTTGAAGGTCTCATTGCCTCTCATCCTGATGTAATGCATTCTCTCCTTTACGGTCTTCTCTGATGCTGGCATTCTGGAGCCTCCTGCAGGCACATGAAGAAGATCCCACATAGAACCGTCTGCATGAAGTTTGATATCTATGATGCCCCGGGAATCATCATTGCTCCGCTCCAGTACAACAGCACCTGCACCATCACCAAGGAGAACACATGTGGTTCGATCCTGCCAGTCTGTTATCCTTGACAGAACCTCCGAACCAACAACCAGTATCCTCTGATAAATACCTGCACGTATGTAGCTGTCAGCAACGGAAAGGGCATATATGAACCCTGAGCATGCAGCATTTATATCAAAGGCAGCAATATGTTTTGCCTTAAGTTTATGCTGGAGGATACAGGCTGTCGAGGGCAGTATCATATCTCCGCTTACAGTAGCCACCAGGATTAAATCAAGGTCCTTCGCCTTAATGCCGGCAGCCTTCAGGGCAGCCTTTGATGCCTTTAGTGCCAGATCAGAGGCAGCCTCCTCAGGGGCAGCCATCCTTCTTTCCCTGATACCTGTCCTCTCTCTGATCCATTCATCAGAGGTTTCCACCATCTTTTCTAAATCAAAATTGGTAATTATCTTTTCAGGAATGTAGGAGCCTGTACCGGTTATCCTGGATCTATACAATATTAATGGACCTCCTGAACAGCAGTCTCATGAAGAACGGATTTCATCTCTTCAGCATATCGCTGCAGCTCATAGGCTATAACCTCACTGAATTTCTGCTGAGCAAATCTGTTAGCAAGCTTCAAGGCATTACGGATAGCCTTGGCAGATGACCTTCCGTGACTTATTATGCAGGTACCATTGATGCCAAGAAGAGGAGCCCCTCCGTACTCAGCATAGTCCGTCTTCTTTTTGAAGTTTTTAATTGCCGGTTTCATTAAAAGATAGGCAAGTCTTCCGGTTATTATATCCACGATCTCCTTTTTAAGCATCTTCATTACCGTCTCTGCAAGACCTTCACTGATTTTCAAAGCAATATTTCCTATAAAGCCATCGCAGACCACAACATCCACTTCACCCTTGAATATATCCTTACCTTCGATATTTCCTACAAAGTTAAGATCTGACTTACTGAGAAGCTTGAATGTCTCTCTTGTAAGATCATTACCCTTTGTATCCTCCTCACCTATGCTAAGAAGGGCTATCTTGGGATTGGACACGCCATAAATTCTGCTTGAGTATGCACTGCCCATAAGAGCAAACTGAAAGAGATTTAAAGGCTCGGAATCCACATTTGCACCAGCATCAATAAGTATAAATCGTCCCTTCATGGTGGGCATTGTGGCGGCTATAGCTGGACGGCTCACCCCGGTAAGTTTTCCAAGCCTCAAAAGGGCTGTTGCCATAACAACACCGGAATGTCCTGCACTTACAAAGGCATCTGCCTTGCCTTCCCTGACCAGCTCGATTCCGCGTCTTATGGAGGAGTCCTTCTTCCTTCTGAGTGCGAGTGAGACCTTCTCATCCATTGAGACAGTCTGTGAGGCATGCACAATAGAGATCCGCTCAGCAGGATAGGATTTGTTGCGGAGCTCCTTCCAGATCAGGTCTTCACTACCAACAAGGATTATCTCTATATCCTCAACTTCATTTACTGTCTCAACAGCACCTTCTACTGTAACACTGGGGGCATAATCTCCCCCCATAGCATCAAGGACTACCTTCATAACTCTTCTTTTTCTACTATCTCTATTACCTTCCTGGAGTTATAGGTACCACAACTCAGACACACTCTGTGGGGCAGCTTGTACTCCCCACATTCAGGACATTTTATCAGATTTGGGATAGAGCCTTTCCAATTAGCCCTTCTTTTGTCCCTTCTGCACCTTGAATGTCGGGAATGTGGATTGGCCATTTTAACTCTCCTTTCTATCTAAAAGTAACTTTTTTAATTTTGCAAGCCTTGGATCAATATCCTCTCTGGAACAGTCGCAGGGCTGAAGATTCAGATCCGCACCACACATCGGACAAAGCCCCTTGCACTGCTCATCGCAAAGAGGCTTCATGGGCAGGTTCAGTAACACCTGCTCCTTGACCATTTCCGAAATATCCAGCTCATCGTTCCGATAGAACCCTATGTCTGTTTCATCCCTCGGGATCTCATAAGCCTCCTCTGATGAGACCTCCTTAAGAGGGTGATAAATGAGATCTACGCTCAGTGAAACCTCCTTTTGGAAATCGATCAAACAACGGCTACATTGTAGATTAACCACTCCAGTGATATCACCGTTAACAGTAACCTCCTCTCCAATCCTTTCAATCACCAGATGGGCACTGATCGGTCCCAGTGATTTTAGCCCCGAGGGTTGTTGATAGGTCTCGGAAAGATCAACAGTTACCCCTTCTTCCTCTATTTCAGAAACTATTATCTTCATCACTCTTACACCTCACCTTCTCATTAAACTGCTGCCATGTTAAATCCGGTCAAAATCTTTTTAGCCTGTACCGTCAAGTTCCAGATAAAAACAGCAGCTTCAATGAGATAGAACTATTGCTTCCTGCTCAGGCAGGGTTTTCTACTAATATTTTAAACTAATTAGCACAATTCCCGCACCCTGCCTTCCGGGTATCATCCTGTTTAGAGCAGCCCCCTGCCTTTACATGACTAATCGAAAAAGCACAAAAATGTCCCTCCTCAGGGATATTAATTATAAAATATTGAGGTAAAAGCCTGTCAAGAAAGAGAGAGGGCAAAAAAAATGCTGTCCAGAGGGGACTGGACAGCAACTCTATAGGGGAGGTAACGAGGCGCTTATATATTTTATAACACAACTTTAATTATTTGTCAAGAAAAAAATTAAGATAACATGATAATCACAATTTCAGATAGTCTCATAGGAAAAATCAGAAAAAATTTGACAAAAGGAACTATATATTAAGTATTATCTCTGTGTAAAAGTTTCCCGCAGCGGTAACGACAAACCAACAGTCATCGGATTTTAGGTCTATATAAAAGCGAAATATCTTCTATCCAGGAGGAGGCTATAAATGAATCTCTCAGAGGAAGAACTCAAACGGTACAACCGACAGATGATGATGGATGGCTGGGGAGAGGAGACCCAGCAAAAACTTAAAAACTCTACTGTTTTCATAGCAGGTGCAGGTGGCCTGGGCTCTCCGGTATCCATATACCTGACTGTAGCAGGAATCGGGAACCTTCGGATCTGTGATTTCGACTCACCGGACTGGACAAACCTGAACCGCCAGATACTTCATGATCATACAAGAATAGGTACAAATAAGGCTGAATCAGCTAAAATAACACTGAACAGGTTAAACCCCTCCGTAAATGTGGAGGCTTTCACAGGGAAGATTACAGAGGAGACAGTAGATGAACTTGTGGGAGATGCAGACCTGATTATCGACTGTATGGATAATTTTCCAACACGCTATCTTCTGAACGAGACTGCCATCCGAAAAGGCATACCCCTGATTTATGGAAGTATATGGGGGATGGATGGAATGGTCTCTTTTATTGATTCGCCCGAAACCCCCTGCCTGAAATGTCTTTTTCCGGAAGCGCCACCAAGCGAAACCTTCCCTGTTGTGGGTGCAACTCCCGGTGTGATAGGCTCGTTACAGGCCCTTGAAGCCATTAAATACCTTACAGGCATCGGCTCTAACCTCAGGGGTTATCTGCTTGTCTGGAATGGCATGAAGAACGAGTTCAGACGATACAGAGTTCCCAAGGATCCCGAATGCCCCATATGTGGCAATAACAAAGGATAGCATTCACCATGGCACCGGTTGTAACCGGCATAGGTCAGTGCTCCCTTGACTATCTTGCAGTGGTCAAGAGATATCCTGAAGTTGACACAAAGGAAAAAGTCCTGGAGTGGATAGAGCAAGGAGGCGGACCTGTTGCAACAGCCCTTGTTACCCTTCGCCGTCTCGGCATTGACTGCAGATTCTTCGGAATTATCGGTGATGACGAAGAAGGAAAAAAAATACAAGAGTCTTTACAGGTCGAAGGTATAAATATAGAAGGGTTAAGACAGCGCAAAGGAGCTTCTTCTCAGGTAGCCTTTATCGTAATTGAACAGCATACAGCCAGAAGAACCATATTCTGGAGGCGTCCCTCAGGTAGAGAACTTCAACCTGATGAACTCAGCCAGGATTTTCTCCAGGGAGCCTCATTTCTCCTTCTGGACGGTTTAATGGTCGAGGTCTCCCTCTATGCTGCCAGGAAGGCAAGGGAAAGTGGTGTTCCCGTAATGCTTGATGCCGGAAGGGTTAGAGAGGGAATGCTTGAGCTTGCCAGGCTTTGCGACTATGTGGTCGGCTCCGAGGAGTTTGCCAGAGACCTCGGCTGGCAGAATGACCCGGAAGCCTTTGGAAGGATTATAAAAAAGCTGGGGTTTAAAACCGTCACCATCACCCTTGGTGAAAGAGGAAGTGTTACCTATCTGCAGAACAGGCTGATTCAGACTCCTGCCTTTCGTGTTCAAGCTGTTGACACCACCGGAGCCGGAGATGTCTTCCACGGCGGGTACATATACGGGCTTATTCGGGATTGGCCAATGGAACGGATACTGCTGTTTGCCTCTGCTGTGGCAGCATTAAAATGTACAAAGATAGGCGGAAGGACAGGGATTCCTGATTTGAAAGGTGTAGAGGAGTTCCTCAGTAAGCAGGGAATTGCCCCCTTTTCCATCTGATTTGTGTCATAATATATAATATTTTCCCTGTTTCAGGTTATCAGATAAAAGAGTAAACCCGGCAAAGGAGGTTTAACATGCATTCTACAAAACATTATAAGTTAAAAAAGGCACCAACCTGCCCTCACTGTGGCCAAAAGATGCTCAAAACCGAGCCTCCTCCTTATACCATTGGCGACGGTCTGGGTTGGGGAGTACGTTACTTCTGGGTATGCTTCAATGACGAGTGCTCCTTTTTCGTTGAAGGCTGGGAGCATATGAGAGAAACTTATGGCAAAACCGCATCATATCGCTATATGTGCATGCCTGACAATGGCGAGTCTGGCGCAATCTGTGTACTCTCCTACGACGGACTGAAGGGCCAGATTATCCAGGATGACGAGGAGGAAGAGGAGTAATTGATTGCAATAATCGATTATGGCATGGGAAACCTCCGTAGCGTTGAAAAGGGTTTTGCCAAGGTTGCAATAGAGGCAGAAATAACCTCTGACATTTCGGTTATTGACAGGGCCGAAGCTGTGGTTCTGCCCGGTGTAGGTGCCTTTAGAGATTGCATCCGCAACCTTGAAAACCTCCGCCTTATAGATGCCGTGGTACGTTCAATTGAAAAAGGTAAACCTTATCTCGGTATATGCCTAGGACTTCAGATACTTTTTACCGAATCAGAGGAGTTTGGCCTCTGCAAAGGACTTGACATACTAAAGGGCAGAGTTAAAAGATTCCCTGCCACTGATCTCAAGATTCCCCACATGGGCTGGAACACCGTAAAGCTTAAAAAAACTCCTCCCATCATGGAGGGTATCGAGGACGAGAGTTTCTTCTATTTTGTCCATTCCTATTATGTAAGTCCGAAGGATGATGATATCGTGGCAGGCACTACAGAATATGGGATAGAATTTACCTCCATGATATGGAAAGACAATATATTTGCAACACAGTTTCACCCGGAAAAGAGCCAGCGGTTGGGGTTAAAGATTCTTGAAAACTTCGGCAATCTTGTAAAGAGAGCTGGTTAAGTGAGGAGTAGCCATGAGGATTTATGTTGATGAAGATAAGTGCATAGGCTGCGGGGCCTGCGCAGAGATATGCCCTGCAGTATTTCATATTGACGAAGAGACAGGTAAGTCCCGTGTGTTTGATCCTGATGCCTGCGATTTTGCAGGCTGCTGTGAGGCTGCCGAGGAGAACTGCCCTGAGGGGGCTATCATCATAGAGGAGGATTAAATATAAGGGAGGAAGATATCCATAGGGTTATCAGCCTGCTCAGGAAACAGGTTAAAACCCTGAAAGTCCCTTATGTTGATTATGTAGCAAGTCTAAAAAAAGACCCCTTTCAGGTATTAATCAGTTGTATCTTAAGTCTGCGAACCCAGGATGGTACCACTTCAGAAGCATCTGAGAGGCTGTTCAGCCTGGCCGACACTCCAGAGAAACTCTGCAAACTACCTCTTAAAAAAATTGAAAAGGCAATCTATCCAGTCGGGTTTTACCGTCTAAAGGCAGAAAGGATAAAGGCGATAGCCTGTCAGATTATCAGGGATTATGGCGGTAAGGTACCGGACAGTATCAATGAACTTCTAAAACTCAAAGGTGTAGGCCGTAAGACAGCAAATCTTGTTGTCACAAGGGGATATAACAAACCCGGTATCTGCGTTGACACCCATGTCCACCGCATTACAAACCGCTGGGGTTATGTAAAAACCCGCACTCCCGAAGAGACAGAATTCGCCCTTCGTGCTATACTTCCCAGAAGATACTGGAAAGAGATAAACGGTCTGCTTGTTGCCTTTGGTCAGGGAATATGCAGACCACTTAGTCCATTCTGCTCTAAGTGCAGTATCTTCGAGTACTGCCAGAGGATAGGGGTTAAAAAGGCAAGATAAAATCACCTTAGCTTTGCTGCTTCAACCTTCACTACCTTATTATTGGATAAATAAAGGGCTTAAACTTACGATGGAAAAGAGAAATAAACTATTTGAATACATGCTTATTTAATCAAATAATATGCTATTATAAAACTAATGTACGAAAAAGCCTCTACACCTACGGTCAGACAGGACAGTCCGGCCGGAGAGGAACATCTCCGAATAGACCTGATAAATCAACTCTACTCAAATGTCCCTTTCGGTCTGATCGCCTCTGCCGCTAATTCCCTAATCGTCTTTTTTATTTTGTCACATCATATCTCCCTAAAGCTTCGCTCGATATGGCTGACCTCTATTTTGCTTATAATCTTTGTTAGATATCTCTGTTATCTGGACTTTCAAAGGACCATAGTATCCCGGGAAAATGCTGCAAAGTTTGGCAGGAGATTCTTACTGGGTGTAGGTGCATCAGGCATTGCCTGGGGAGCAATTGCGTTGTTTCTATTTCCGACAGACTCCGTAATTCATCAGGTATTTATTATCTTTATCCTTGGCGGCATGGTTGCAGGAGCAGCTGCCTCTTACTCTGCCCAGATGAAGGCATTCCTATTCTTTTCAGTGCCTGCTTTGCTGCCTTTGTCTGCAAGATGTTTTGTCATAGGGGATAAAATCCACCTTGCAATGGCAGGAGCAATTATGCTTTATCTGCTCCTGATTAGTGGCGTTGCAATGCATATTCATAAGATCACCCTGAACTCTCTGCGTCTAAAATACGAGAATCTTCATCTTGTAAGATACCTTGCCTCTGCCAAAGAGAATGCTGAGCGGCTAAACGAGGAACTTACCCAGGAAATCCAAAGACGTTTGAAGACAGAGGAGGAGCAGATAAAACATAAAGAGGGGCTGGAAGAGTTAATAAAGGAACGAACTGCTGAACTCATGGAGGTAAATGAAAAACTCAAGAAAGAGATAGAGCGCAGAAACAGAATGGAAAAAGAGCTGCTAAAGATTCAGAAACTTGAGTCCCTGGGGGTTCTCGCAGGTGGTATTGCCCATGATTTTAACAATCTGCTAACCGTAATACTTGGAAATATAACCCTTGTAAAGCACCTTCTTCCACAGGAGCACAAAGTCCAGCAACGCCTGACAAATGCCGAAAGGGCATCGCTGAGGGCTCGAGACCTGACACAACAACTCCTTACATTCTCAAAAGGCGGGGCTCCTGTAAAAAAACCTTCCAACATATTTGGTGTGGTTAAGGATACTGCATCCTTTATTCTCCAGGGGACAAACATAAAATGTGAGTTTAAATGCAGTGATAATCTCTGGTCAGTTGAAATTGATGAAAGCCAGATCAGTCAGGCGATCCAAAATATCATGTTGAATGCAAAACAGGCAATGCCCCAGGGAGGCACTATTACAATTACCTGCGAAAACTTTTTAAAAACCGTTGAAGCTCTTCCACTGGAAAAAGGCAAGTATATAAGAATTACCATTAAGGATGAGGGGCTTGGCATCCCTTCGGAATACCTGGAAAAGATTTTTGATCCCTTCTTCACGACCAAGCATCAATGTAACGGCCTCGGCCTCACAATTACATACTCTATAATAAAAAAGCATCATGGTCATATTACTGTAGACTCCTCTCCTGGAAACGGAACCGCTTTTACCATCTATCTCCCGGCCTCTGAAAGGAGCCTGCCGCTGAAAAGCCCGAAGCAGGTCGGTACTGTAGCGGGAAAAGGGAGGATACTGATAATGGATGATGAAGAGATGGTTCTCGACCTCCTTTACTCCTTGCTTACAGAGATGGGATATGAAGCTGTTATTACCAGCGACGGTGAAAAGGCTATCCATATATATAAAGAGGCCAAAGAAAAAGGCAACTCCTTTGATCTGGTAATATTAGATCTAACTGTTCCAGGTGGTCTGGGAGGAAAAGAGGTTATAAAGGCACTGAAGAAGATAGATCCTGAAGTAAAGGCTGTTGTCTCAAGTGGATATTCCAATGATCCGGTGATGGCTGATTACGAAAAATACGGGTTTAAGGGGGTTATTGTAAAACCCTACGTAGCTGAAGAAATGATCAGGGTACTGAACAGTTTTTTGGGAACCACATAGAAGCCTTACTGCTTCTTCAGACATTCAGATACATTCTGCAGGGCTTTGTTAAGCCTCTCAAACTCTTCAAAATGCAGAGACTGCGCTCCGTCAGATAGAGCCTTCTCAGGGTCCGGATGAACCTCAACCATTACACCATGCGCTCCCACAACCACCGAAGCAACTGCCATAGGCTCAACAAGGTCCCTCCTGCCGGTGGCATGACTCGGATCGAAAATAATGGGCAAATGTGACACTTTCCGGATCAGGGGTATTATGGCAAGGTCAGCGGTATTGCGGGTAGCACGCTCGAAGGTCCTTATTCCACGCTCACAGAGAATCACTTTATGATTACCTTCAACCAGTATGTACTCGGCAGAGGCAAGCCACTCCTCCATTGTGGCGGAAAGACCCCTTTTAAGCATGACAGGCTTTCCCGTCCTACCCACCTCACGCAGAAGATCAAAGTTCTGCATATTCCTGGCACCTATTTGAAGCATATCCACACTCTCTGCCACATCATCCACATGTTCCGGGCTCATCACCTCGGTTACCACAGCCAGACCAAACCGCTCCCTCACCTCACTCAGTATCCTTAACCCCTCCTCTCTGAGTCCCTGGAAGCTGTGAGGACTGGTTCTGGGCTTGTAGGCTCCTCCGCGTAAAACCTTTATCCCCATAGAAGAGAGAAACTCTGCTGTCTGAAAAAGCTGATCTCTGCTCTCCACTGCACAGGGTCCGGCAATCACCACAAAGGGAGAATCTCCCCCTATTTTTATTCCCCCTGCCAGTTCAACAACCGTGTCTTCGGGATGAAAATCTCTGCTTACAAGCTTATACGGCTTTGTAACATGAATGATCTCTCTGATGCCTCTTAGCCCCGAAAGTGGTGTATCATCAACCCAGCCCTGGTTACCTATAACACCTATGGCAGTCCTTTCGGCACCAGGAATTGCCACGGGTTTAAGGCCCATGGACTGGATTGTCTCCTTTACCCTGTTTATATCATCCTCCGTTGCCCAGTTATGCATTACAATAAGCATCTGTTCTCCTTAAGGTTCTGGTTTATTTGGTTTGTCGGGCTTGTTTGTCAAGGCCCAGCCTTTTCATAAAAGTATCTCCAGCAGCCTGTCAAGCTCCTCAAGACTGTAGTACTCTATCTCTATCTTTCCTTTTTTCCCTTTATGCTTTATCTCCACCTTGGTCCCCAGGGACTGTTTGAGCCTCTCCTCAAGGGATAGGATATTGGGATCCTTACGCTTTACGGTCTTAGCACTCTTTTTGGAAAAGGCCCGCTCTTTGCATAGCCGCTCCGTCTCCCTCACGCTGAGGCCCTTTTTGATCACCGCCCGCGCAGCCTCTATCTGGGCATTTTTTGTAGGTAGCGACAGAATGGCCTTTGCATGCCCCATGGAAAGCCTTCCATCTGCAACAAACCCTTTCAATTCAGACGGAAGTTTAAGCAGCCTGAGATAATTGGCTATAGTTGCCCTCTCCTTGCCGACCCTCTTTGAAAGCTCCTCCTGGGTGTATTTGTACTCATCAATCAGCCTCTGGAAGGCCTCCGCTGTCTCAAGGGGATTAAGGTCATCCCTCTGGATATTCTCAATGAGAGCAAGCTCCAGGGCCTCAGATGAAGAGGCATCCTTTACAATGGCGGGAATCTTCTTTAGACCCGCCATCTTGGCAGCACGCCAACGTCTCTCTCCTGCTATCAGATAGTACTTGCCTCCTTCAGCCTGCCTGACGATAACAGGCTGCAAAACCCCCTTTTCCTTAATAGATGCGGAAAGCTCCTCAAGGGCTCCTTTGTCAAAGACTTTTCTGGGCTGTTCAGGATTAGGCTCAATCCTGCCGAGATCGATCTCCTTTACTCCGGTTTGATCTTCCGGAATCAAGGCTCCCAGGCCTTTACCTAGTGCTGTCTTCATCTATAATCTCCTTTGCCAGCTGAAGATAACTCTGAGCCCCCCGTGAGCGAACATCATACAAAAGCACAGGCTTTCCAAAGCTCGGCGCCTCACTGAGGGTTACATTCCTGGGTATAATTGTATCATAAACAATATCCCCGAAGTGTCTTCGCACCTCCTCCTCCACCTGACGGGCTATGCTTGTTCTGACATCGTACATGGTAAGCAAAATCCCCTCTATCTTAAGCTCTGGATTAAAGGCATTCTGTACCAGTGAGATGGTTCTTGTCAGCATTCCAAGCCCCTCAAGGGCATAGTACTCACACTGCACAGGCACTATCACCGAATCGGCAGCCACAAGGGCATTCAGTGTAAGCAACCCCAGAGATGGCGGACAGTCAATAAGAATATACTCATACCGATCCTTAACTGTTGCAATGGCCCTGGCAAGAAGCCTTTCCCTCTCCTTCATATCAACCATCTCCACTTCTACTGCCAATAGATCTATTGATGAGGGAGCAAGCTGCAATCTGTCTATCTCTGTGGAAAGTATTATTTCCTGCAATGTGACATCACCGATAAGGACATTGTAAATACTGTTGTCCAGAGAATTTCGTTCAACACCAAGCCCACTGGTGGTATTACCCTGGGGATCAATATCCATAACCAGGATATCCTTTCCACCAAGGGCGAGCGAAGCTGCCAAGTTGATAGCAGTGGTGGTCTTTCCCACTCCACCCTTCTGGTTTGCTATGGCTATAGACTTACCCATAATTTATTAAATGTTCCACGTGGAACAATGAGTCAGGGATGGTCTGCTGGCTAAAAGAAAAGCTAAATGCATAGAAATCATCTTTACTATATCATACAACAAGCCCCATATAATATAACAAGTGTTCCACGTGGAACTAAGGATAATTCTTTTTACAAGGGAGGATCCAAAGGCTCTGGCAAACCCTTAACATAAACTCTGAAAGGAAAAGACCATTTTGACCGCGCAGATTTATTAAGTATCATTCTACAGGTTCAAAGGTAATGCTTCCGAAAAGGGCCTCGCCAACTGTGCCTGTGTGCTGGGAGTTTATCTGAATGCGCACTCCCTTCACAAGCCGCGGTTCCTCTTTGAAGAGTCTTTTATAATCCTCATATATATTTCTCCTGATGGTTATCCACTTGTTTATATCCCTTGAGCCTGACTTTACCACTAAAACCTTTATCTTTATGCTGAATGGCCAGGGCACAGACTCCTCCATCACAGAACCCTCGGGTGCGGTAGTATCCCAGATGTAACTTATAGCCCTTCCTTTTTCAAAAAGTACGATGATCTGGGCAGCCTGGTCGTTGGTACGTCTGTGCCGCACATCGCCTCCTTCCGGGAGCAACAACACCTTCCATTTCCATTTGATATATGGATACTCTTTTACATTAATGGTAATCTTTTTTTCTATAGAAAACGAAGCATCTGCGCCGCGAAAATACAATATTTTTTCGTTTTTCTCCTTCAATATCCTATACTCTGCCCTGCCCGAACGTTTTTTAAGCTTCCAGCCACCCGGCACTCCTTCCCGGGAAGCAGTATCTTCAAAATCAAGCCTGATGGGCTTTTTTTCTGCTGAGAAGAGAAAGGATGGGGCTGTTATGACTAATATAAATATAGCGATACAAATTAATGAACTATATACGCTGCTGTACCTGCTCATTCATCCTCCTTTCTTAAGTCAGGAATTATGGCTCTTCTCCCAATTCGTTGATAAAAATGGCTCAACGATTCCGGGGTTCAAGGGAACAAGTGTTTGTTTTTCAGATATTTTATTAGTGCCTTTTGGGAAAACTCTTTGTTATTTTACAGGCATATTTGATAGGATTTTTACCAGACTTTCAACTCCCTGTAATTCTTAAGCATTTCACTTGAATCCTTCCATTTTTAGCAACTCTTTGGGAGATGAGCCAGAATTATTTTCTATTTTAACTCGCTTAACAGTCTTGTTTCAATTGGAGACACTGTATTCCTCAGACAATAATGTGAGTAAAACAATGAAGCCAGTTTCTTCTTTAGTGGTTCAGGAGGGGACAAGAGATCTCAAAACTTGTGCAAAACCAAGTTCAGTACAAGTGTGGCATAAATAGTTTCCTTCAATCATTTCTCGAATTCTAAATGAACAAATAGAAGCTTGACACGAATGCCCTGTTGCCAATCTTTTGTTTTTTTAGTATAATGTACAAAAGAACGGTTCTGCATGAAGCAGAACAGACCCTATGAAAGGGGGTGGAGTCGTGAAGATCAGAAAGATTGTGAAGGTGGTCTCCAGCACATGTAAATGCAAGTCTTCTTGCTAGAGAATAAAGGGGCAGCAGCCCCTTTATTCAAAAAATTTTAACAACTCCATCTTTCAAGGGGGCGAGAAGAGGGTTTATGGAAGGAGATACAAAGTACTGTCTCTGCTGTGGGGAGGATGTTCCCTACAATACGGTGGTGCGAAACGAGAGAAGAGAACTGACCTGTACATACTGCGGCTTTACGCTTGATGTGGAAAACTTATGGGAAGAACACAAGCCTGTCTCACAAACCTATGCTTTGATAGCAGAAGACTCTCCCTTTATGAGAAAGCTATTAAAGGAATTACTTTTGAAGAAATCCCTTGCAACAGAGGTAATAGACGCACCTAACGGGCTTGAATTTGTTTCTGCATATTCCAAGCTTCTAAAAAAGAATATAATTCCTGCCTTTGTCATTCTTGATCTTAATATGCCTGTTATGGACGGTTTAACGGCTGCAAGAACAATGAGGACTCTGGAAGAGAGTTCTGGAGCAAGGAAGACACCCATAATATTCTTTTCATCCCTTAAGGCTGACGAGGCTCTTAAAAAACAGATGACCCTTCTGGCGCCGGCAAATTACGTAAACAAAGGGGCTTCTGCCGAGCCTGAAAAGCTTGCCCGCAGGGTAGAGGGGCTTCTGCATTTTATAATGAACCGCCAGGAGAGACTATCAAGAATTTAACAACAAACTTACCGTCTCGGCCAGGTCTTTGACATTAAAGGGCTTTTGAATCCATTTGTCAAAACACTCCTTCATTAATGTCTCATCCTCTTGTAAAAGGGGATAACCGCTTAAGGCAACTATTTTTACATCCGGGTCTATTTCCTTTAGTTTTTGACATAGCTCCATCCCGCCCATCTCCGGCATTACAAGGTCTGTGATGACCATATCTATATCCGAGGCCCTGGCATTAAACACCTCCAGGGCCTCCTTGCCGTTATGGACACTGATGATACGGTAGTTAAGCTCCGAAAATAGCGAAAGGACCAATCCTCTAACATTCTCGTCATCCTCAACAACAAGGATCGTCTCTCCATGCCCTTCAGGTAACACACCAGGCTTTCTTTCCATCATCACAGCAGCTTCATCTTTGCAAGCCGGCAGATAAATTATAAAGGAGGTGCCTACCCCAACATCACTTTTCACATCAATAAATCCTCCATGCTGGCGGATAATGCCGTAGACCTGAGACAATCCAAGCCCTGTGCCTACCCCCATTCCTTTTGTAGTAAAAAAAGGCTCGAATATATGAGGGAGAACCTCGGAGGGAATACCAGGACCTGTATCCTTAAAGGTTACAACCACCCACTCGCCCGGCTTCATGTCAAGTAAAGGCGGCTCCTTTACCTCTCTGCTCTGGATGGTGATTGTAACTGTTCCGCCATCGGGCATCGCGTCTCGGGAGTTAACAGCCAGGTTTGTAAATACCTGCTGCATTTTGGCTGGATCAGCCCTTATGTGGCAGGTTTCCTGCTCTGTCTCAATATGCACCTTTATATTTTCCGGAATCACCCTCGTAACAAAGCGCATAAACTCCTTCATAAAACCAACAAGGTCGAAAACAGTCATTTCGCTTACGGATTTTCTTGTAAAATCAAGGATCTGCTTGATCATTGTGGCTGCCCTCTGGCCGCTTCTTAGAATAACTTCAAGCTTTCTTCTTACGGCATAGGGCAGGCTTTCGTCTGCCTCTAGCATCTCTGCGTATCCTATAATACCTGTGAGTATATTGTTGAAATCATGGGCAATGCCGGCGGCAAGCTGTCCAACAGCTGCTAGCCGCTCCTGTATTTGAATGCGTTCTTCCATTTTTCTCTCTTCAGTAACATCTCTGATAAGAAAAACCATACCTGTAAACTTGCTATCAGCCACTATCCTCCTGCCGCCAATCTGGAAGATCCTCTCCTCAGGACCCTTGACCTGGATTTCATGCCATATAAAATTAGGCGGTGACACAAGGTATTCCTCAATGGCTCTGCCGTGAATGCTCTTAATTCTTTTGCCAGGCAGGGTTCCTTCTATCTCTTCAATGTACCTTTCTGCCAGAGGGTTAATATGTACAAGATTGCCATCTTTATCAAGAAGGAAGACCCCTTCAGGGAGGTGTTCAAAGAGGGTGGAGAGTATCTGGAAGAGCTGCAGCCTCTCCTCCTCAGCCTTAACAAGGGGTGTTATATCATCCATTATTCCTTCCACATAAAGGGGCATTCCTTTGTTGTCCTTTTTTATTGTTGCATGTATCTCTGCAAAAAATGGTATTCCATCGATTCGTTTCAGCCTTGTCCTGAAATCTGTAACCACACCATCTCTGTTCAGCCGCTCTATCAGGGCATCCCGTTCCGTTGCATCCACGTAAAGCTCTTTTATATTCAGACACCTTATGTCCTCCGGGCTTTTACATCCCAGCATCTTAAGCCCAGCAGGATTCACCTCCACAAACTCGCCCTCTATTGTAGAACGGTATATACATACTGGAAGCCTATTGAAGAGATCCCTGTATCTCGCCTCACTTTCTCTGGCCCTTCTTGCATACTCCTCCTTTTTAAGCACAGCGAGCACTGCAACGCCAAGCCGCTTAAAATGCTTCGGAGACTTTAACACGTAGTCATCAAGCCCTGCCTTCATAGCCTCAACAGCAACCTCTTCACTTCCTGTTCCTGTAAACATTATTACCGGCACATCGGGATAGCGGTTTTTTATCTCCTTAAGGACATCAAGACCGGTGGACCATCGAAGCTGATAATCTGTTATGACAAGGTTAAGGAGATTATTGTGAAGAACCTCCTGGAACTCTTCGGAATCCCTTATCTCTTCAAACTCAGCATCCTCCAGATGCTGGCTAAGCTCCCTTTTTACCATCAGTCTGTCATCGGGGTCATCATCGACAAGCAAAATTCTTATCATAGACAAAGCCGTCCCTTTGAACAGTTTTTTTGTACACCGTCAGCTAAACCTCAGGTTTTTCATTCATTACAAGCCAGTAAAGGTGTAGTTCCTTTATAATCCTTAGCAGATCCTCAAACTGAACAGGTTTAACCAGGTAAGAGTTTGCACCCAGTTCATAGGCACGGTTGACATCGGGAGACTGGGCTGAGGATGTAAGAACAACTACAATTAATCTCTTGAGTTCCGGCTCGCCTCGTAGCCATTGTAGAAACTCAAAACCCGACATTCGGGGCATCTTGAGATCAAGGAGTATCAATATGGGCAGGGGATACTCTGTACGGTCTGCAAAGCCCCCCTCACCTTTAAGGTAAGCTACAGCCTCCTGTCCATTAGAGACGACCTGCAATGGATTGGCCAGCCCAGCTTTTTCAAAGGCTCGTTTTATTAATAAAACATCGTTTGGGTCATCCTCAACAAGAAGGATAGTATAGTCCTCGATTCTTTTCATTTCCCTCCCTTATGTTATAGCACGATCGATGAACAGGGACGTCTCCTTCTTTTGTTCTGCTACCTATCCCCTCTTACTCACATTTTAACAAATCTATCCAAAACCTGCTACCCCTGTCAGGGGCTGACTCCACACCAACGCTACCCCCCATTCTCTCAACCCCCTTTTTCACAATGGCCAGTCCAATGCCTGTACCCGGGTACTTCTCAATTCCGTGAAGTCTCTCAAATACCCTGAATATCCGTTCTTTATACTCATCCGGAATACCTATTCCGTTGTCCTGAATATTAAGCCTTACCATATCATCCTTCTGTTCAGCCCAAATTGATATCTCCGGTGTTACACCTTGTTTTATAAATTTCATTGCATTCGTAAGAAGGTTAGTTATTACCTGGAGAAGGATTCTATAGTGTGCCATAACCGCGGGCAAAGGCCTTTCAACGTTTATAACCGCAGAGCTTTCGGCAATCTGTTTCTCCAAAGTCTTTAGTGTCTCATTCAAAGCCTCCTCCATGGAAACCGGATGAAGCCTTATCTCCTGACGGGAAATCTTACTGTACGCCAACAGGTCCTGAATCAGGTTGTCCATTCTTTCCGCAGCTGCCACGATTCTTTCAGCATACTCACGACCCATCTCATCCAGTCTGTCTCTGTAGTCCTCTAACAATGCCTCTGCAAATCCCTGAATAGCCCTCAG
>JALUAR010000041.1:775-2636 GCA_027050975.1 Thermodesulfovibrio sp. | reverse complement strand
GCCCTCAGCGGAGCTCTCAGGTCATGAGAAACCGAATAAGCAAATGCCTCCAGTTCCTTATTGGACTCTTCCAGCCTTTTCGCAAGCCTTTCGGATCTTTTATACGCAGCCTGTAAATCCTCTAATAGATTTAGCATGCCTCTGTTAAGCTGCTCCACCTCTGCTACCCTCTTGTTTAACTCTTCTGTTCTTTTCTTAACCAGTTCTTCAAGATGTTCTTTGTGTTCCTTAAGCTCAAGCTCTACCTTTTTCCGCTCTGTAACATCCCTTACTATTGTCATAACCTCTTCTTCACTGTATGGCACGATCCTGGCCTCGTAGTATCGGATCTCATCCTTATATGGCAGTTGGTACTCAAAGGTCTGCAAACCGTGGTATCTTAAGGCATCCTCGATACACTTACTGGCAGCTTTTGCAATGTTCTCTGGCATCACATCCTCCATCCTTTTTCCTAAAAACTCTTCCGGCTTAACATGAAGCGGTATGTCTGCCGATAACTTGAAGTCAATAAAGGTGCCGTCTCTTTTTATTCTGAAGATGATATCTGGAATAGCCTCCAGAAGAGCCCTGGTGTGGGCCTCCTGTTCATGGAGTTCCTTCAGGTGGAGGGAATTTTTGATTGCCACTGCTGCATGGTTGGCGATGCTCTGGTATAGCGAGATTTCTTCATCAGTAAAATCTCTTTGTTGCCTCGTGTGGCCTATTAGCATCCCAAAAACCTCGTCTTCAACAATCATGGGTACAGATACTCCCGAGGTAATCTCATATTCGAAAATCAAGGAGGGTATCTCAAACCGGGTCTCTGTATTGAAATCCGTTACCTTGGCCGCTTCCTTTTTTCTAAACACATAGGAGCAAAGCCCCTGCTCTCCTGATAGGGTAAAGGAACCTATCATCTCTTCGGGAAAACCGATGGTGTCCACTATGGTCAACCCCTTACCATCCTTGGAAAGGAGCATGATGGTGGAAAAGTCCAAGCTTAACAACTCCTTTGAAATGGTGGTGACTTTTCTGTAAAGCTTTTGAAGATCCGTGGTGGAGGCTATCTCTTTTGAACTCTTGAGCAGTTTTACCAGCATAGAGGTGTATCGTCGAATCTTATCATTGGCCATTTTCAGTTCCAGGTATTTTCGTGCAGCCTCCTCCGTTCTCCTCTTTACCTCTCGTCTTAAAAGAAGACTCATTATAACCGTCGCTGTTATAAGAATACCTATAAAGGCCAGAAGCCATTTGACCCTTTCAGAGATCTTTTGTTTTCCATAACCAGCCAACCAGAAATTTATTGTCCTGTAGTAAACGGATTCCTTCATGTTCTTCATCTCTTCAAGATGCTTATCAATGGCGGCCTTCAGATAGGTAGATAGCCTTCCATTTTTCGGTAAGGCAATCCTGACCTCTATGGGATGAAAGATAATCGGCGTCTTTTTTATATTATATTTGTGGCCATTTATGGTGCCGTAAAGCCTGTTTACAACACCTGCATCTATCCTCTCCTTATGAAGGGCCTCGAATATCTCATCGTAACTTTTCAGAGCTATGACACTGCACTGAACATTGAAACGTTTAAGAAGTTCCATAAAAGGTTTAAAATATATATCATCTTTAAGAGCAGCCACTGTCTTTCCCTCCAGGTCCAAAAAAGAAGCCACCGTTGAGTCTTCAGGAACGTATATCTGGGCCCAATTGGAGATGATGGTTTCGTTAATAAAATCATTTCGTCTTTCTCTTTCTTCAGAATACCCTATTGCAGGTAGAAGGTCTATGTTGCCAGCCTCAAGCATCCTCTGACATTCATCCCACTCACAGGGAATGTACTCTAAAGACCAACCCTCCGCCTCGGCAATATGCTCCAATATATCCA
>JALUAR010000041.1:0-765 GCA_027050975.1 Thermodesulfovibrio sp. | reverse complement strand
AACAAAAGCGGCCTGTTTTGATAAATCCCCACACGCACCATTGTGGAGGCATAAAGGGAGGAAGAAGGCAATAAAACAAAGAAGAGGGACAAAGTTATTATAAGAAGTCTATTCACGTCTCTCCAGAGACAATAAAGTTATACTCCAGTATAGCATAATATAAATCCGGTCTTGCACGGATATTCAGACAAACATCTCAAAAGGGCTAACAGATTTTTAATCTTCACTTAAGGGATCATCAACCACCGGAGTAAAACCTGCAGCTCTTATCTGCTCCTTCAATTGTTTTATAATATTCTTTAGCTCAGCCATTCTAATCTCCCTGCCAGCCATTAGATGTACCATCTTCTGAAGCTCTTGTGTTCTTTCCTTGACCTTTTCTTCCAGCTTTTCCGCATGCTCTTTTACCTCTTCGTAAAGTATGGCATTATAAAGCGCTATGGATAGGTCAGCTGCAAGGGTTTCGTAAAATTTGAGTTCGTTCTCAAAATCATAAGACTCCTTCCATGCCAGACCCAACAGACCTAAAAGCTCCTGCTCCTTTACCAATGGCATGGCCACAAAGGACTGTGCACCTGCCTCTATGCAGTCCTGTAACTGACATCTTTCATCATGATGAATATCCGAGGAGAAGACTATTTTTCTTTCCTTCGCGGCCAAACCGCAGAGACACTTACCAAAGGCATGTGCTTTGTCAAGATCAACCTCTATGGATGGTTTTTCTCCTAAAAGTCTCAATATGCCCTCATGGTTCAGATAAAAGAC
>JALUAR010000040.1 GCA_027050975.1 Thermodesulfovibrio sp. | reverse complement strand
TTCATTGACCGTACCTTTTTAACAAGTTACTAACAAATTGTTAATAACTCATATAATTTTTGCACCAAAAGTGTTTAATATTTATAAAAAAACTTTTAAACTACATGTAAAGAATCTGTTAAAAATCTAAGACCGACAATCCATTGTGAAAACCCTTTATTATTCACACCCACTTTTCAAGAGGTCATACACCATTATATGACATTGAAAAGTAAGGAAAATTTCAAATTATCAACAAACTTACACCGCCTACTATTACTACTGCTGTTACTAATTTTTACAAAGTCTTTATAGTAGTAGAAGTCAGTAAAAACATCCTTCTTATTTCCTGTCAGCATTTACCGGTGACTGAAGAGTCTTTCGAAGATAGGCATATATAAAATCATCTATCTCTCCGTCCAAAAAGGCATCCACATTGCCTGTCTCCATTCCAGTCCTGTGGTCTTTTATTAATCTGTAGGGATGAAGTACATAAGATCTTATCTGACTACCCCAAGCTATCTCCTTTTTATCTCCAATGATATTCTCCATCTTTTCTTCCTGTTCTCTCATTTTGAGATCATAGAGACGGGCCTTCAGTATCTTCATTGCCATTGCCTTGTTTTTATGTTGAGACCTCTCATTCTGACAGGAGACAACAATACCAGTGGGAATATGGGTAATTCTTACAGCAGAGGATGTTTTATTCACATGCTGTCCACCTGCACCGGAGGCTCTGAATGTATCTATACGGAGGTCCTCCTCCTTTATCTCTATGTCTATATCATCCTCAATCTCGGGATAAACCAATATAGCAGTAAATGACGTATGTCTCCGCTTGTTCGCATCAAAGGGAGATATCCTTACCAGTCTGTGAACACCAACCTCGGAACGGAGATATCCATATGCATAAGGGCCTGATATTGTTATAGTGGCGCTCTTTATACCAGCTTCCTCTCCGTACTGAAGGTCTATGATTTCAGCCTTAAAACCATTTCTTTCAGCCCATCTCAGATACATCCTCATAAGGATCTGGGCCCAATCCTGACTCTCCGTTCCTCCGGCACCAGGATGTATCTCCAAGATGGCATTATTCCGGTCAAGTTCACCGGAGAGAAGGTGTTTCAGTTCAAGGGATTCGATCTCTTTTTTCAGGGCTTCCAGATCCTTATGAAACTCTTCTAAAAAGAGCTCCCCTTCCTCTTCAAATAGTATCTCCGATGACTCATTAAGGTATTCGAGTCTCTCCTCTGCCTTCTGAAACGGTATTAGTATATCCTCAAGTTCTGCCTTTTTCTTCTGAAGTGTACGGAGCTTATCAGGATCCGACCAGACTTCCTCTTTTGTTAGCGCTCTGTTTATCTCTTCTAATTGATATCTTAGCCCCTCTACATCAAAGACAACCTCTGAGATCAGCCAGTTTTGACTCTATGGTCTTTAACTCTTCCCTTATGTCCTTTTCAAGTATCATTAAAATCCTCCTTTTATCTTAATCTTTTTTTTGCTATTTATAGCTAAAAGCAATACGGTAATTGATATTGTTAAGTATGAAAAGATATCACCGTAACGTCTGTAAATACTTTTACCCCGCCACAGTGGAATCTCCTCGGTAATATATGCTGTTTTAAAAAGTTCTGTTTTTTTCAGGACCCTCCCAGAAGGACCAATAACCCCTGATATTCCTGTATTTGCAGCTCTGAGAAGGGGAATCCTGTTTTCTATTGCCCTGAACCTAGAGATAGAAAAATGCTGGTATGGCCCTGTAGTTCTGCCAAACCAGGCATCATTTGTTATATTTACAATCAGGTCCCCCCTTTTGACGAAGAATCTCCTCACAAGGTCAGGGAAAATAGCCTCGTAGCATATAATCGTTGCAAATTCTCCCCAGGAGGTATGTGCCCTCAGATACCTGGTACCTGGTTTGTAGTCACCTATGCCTACTACTACCTTATCAATAAAAAAGAGGATATCTTTCAGAGGGACATACTCACCAAAGGGAACCAAATGTATTTTATCATAAACATAGGTCTCTTTTCCAACTCTGTCAAGCAGAATGGCACTATTTGTTATAGTGTATACCATCCTTTTATCATCGGTAATTCTCTGATCCTTAATCAGCATGGCACCGGTAAGAAGAGGCACACCTGTCTCTTTTACAAAAACCCTTAGTTGAGTCGTTCTTTTCAGATCAAGATCAAAATAAAATGGCAGGGCTGTCTCGGGCCATATAACAAGGTCCGGTCCTTCCTTAATGGCCTTTCTGGTTAATTCCATGTATGTTTTCAGCACATCGTCCTGATACTGCCTGTCCCATTTTTTTGACTGATCTATGTTTCCCTGTATTATGCTGATTCTTACCTTACGTGCTTCTGATAAGTTCTTCTGTATTGTCTCAATTTTAGATATCCCGTACATATAAGAGCCACCCAGTATGGCTATGGTAAGTATTATTGAAAAAACAGCTTTCCAGGCTGACGGATTAAACCCTGTTTTTCTTAATCTTATAAACAGTACAACATCTGTTACCATGGCATTAACCAGCATAATCAGGAAGGATACACCATAAATGCCCGTGATATCGGCTATCTGTACTATGGAGAGGACTCCCTCCTGAGTGTAACCAATCAAAGACCAGGGAAAGCCTGTGAAAAGATGTCCTCTGAGATACTCCATTGAGGTCCATATAAACGGTGCGGTTAATACGGAAGGAAGCCCGGTTCTTTTCATGACAACCCTGTAAATGAGGGCAAAAAACCCGGTATAGAGGGATTCATAAAGGGAAAGCATAAAGACGATTACAATACTTATAACAAAAGGAACACTTCCGTATCGGTTTATCGAGTGGTATATCCAGTACTGTGTACCGAAGAAATAGACCAGGCCAAAGAGCACACCTGATTTAAAAGCCCTTTTGTTGTCCTGTGTGTTGAGGTGCAGGAGAAAGGGTACAAGACAAAACCATGCCAATGCCTCCAGTTGAAAAGTCGGAAATGCTGTAACCAGTACAGAGCCTGACAGTACTGCAGGCAGATAGCTCCTGAAATCAAAAGGAACAATGCGGTGGGTTTTCATATTCGGATTATTTTTGACCAAAACTGTTTACCTAAAATGCCGGGTTTTTAAAGTGATATTATCCTTTTTGAGAGAGAGAAGTCAAAATATACTAATTATTGCTTTTTGTCAAGAAATTATTCTATTATATTTAATCTCAGGTAAAACCCTTAATTTTATCTTCGCCTCAACAGAGGTTTATTATTAGAAAACAATAAATTTAACCGAAAGGGCAGGTAGCTCAGTCGGTAGAGCAGAGGCCTGAAAAGCCTCGTGTCGGCGGTTCGATTCCGTCCCTGCCCACCATTGTCTCCGGATGTAATTAAAGTTCCAGGCCCTTGAATACAGCTACCCTCCATTGTTAAATATCCCGGCAGAGTGTATAGAAAAATGTTGTCTTTATCTATCTATAAGAGGTAAAATACACAATTAAGTAAACTGGGGGTAAGTTTAATAATGAATGAACAAAGTAACAGGGATATGTTTTCGTTTCACAGGATAAGAAGGCTTCCGCCCTATGTCTTTTCCATTGTTAACACATTGAAATACGAGGCAAGACGTAGGGGAGAGGATATTATTGATCTGGGGATGGGAAACCCGGACCTTCCCACACCCAAGCATATAGTGGATAAACTCTGTGAAGCGGCAAAAAATCCGAAGAATCACAGATATTCCGCCTCCAGAGGTATAACCCAGCTCCGTATGGCCATATGTGAATGGTACAAGAGAAGGTTTGATGTTGACCTTGATCCCGATACAGAGGCGGTGGTAACAATCGGCTCCAAAGAGGGGCTCAGTCATCTTGCTCTGGCCATTGTTGAGCCCGGTGATGTTGCCCTCACCCCCACGCCTGCATATCCGATTCATCCCTACAGTGTAATAATTGCAGGCGGTGAGGTAAGGAGCGTTCCTATCGGCCCCGGAATAGACTTTCTTGAAGAGCTTGAGAAGGCTTACAAAAACACCTGGCCAAGGCCGAAACTCCTTATAATAAACTTTCCCCATAATCCAACCACTGAGGTTGTGGATTTGGAATTCTTCCGTAAAGTGGTTGACTTTGCAAAGGAGAACAGCCTGATAGTGATACATGACTTTGCCTATGCAGATCTCACATTTGATGGCTTTCAGGCACCCAGCTTCCTGCAGGTTCCGGGAGCCAGGGATGTTGGTGTGGAGTTCTTTTCCCTCACCAAGAGCTATTCCATGGCTGGCTGGCGTGTGGGCTTCTGTGTGGGTAACAGGGAGCTTGTGGGTGCACTGACGAAAATAAAGAGCTATCTGGACTACGGGATGTTCCAGCCAATACAGATAGCCAGTATCATTGCCCTCAGGGGGCCTCAGGACTGTGTGGAAGAGATAAAAAAGACCTATGAAAAGAGACGCAATACCCTGTGTAAGGGGCTGAACAGAATAGGCTGGAAGATTGATCCACCGAAGGCTACGATGTTCGTATGGGCAAAGATTCCAGAGCCATATGTAAAGATGGGCTCTTTGGAGTTTGCCAAATTCATGCTGAGGGAGGCCAAGGTGGCGGTGTCTCCAGGCATAGGCTTTGGTGAGGGTGGCGATGAATATGTAAGGTTTGCCCTTGTGGAGAATGAGCACCGGATCAGACAGGCTATCAAAGGGATAAGGAGGTTGTTCAGGTGAACATCAATGTGGGGATTATTGGCTTTGGCACTGTTGGCACAGGAACAGCAAAGATACTGCTTGAAAATGCCGAAGTTATTAAGGAAAAAACAGGTCTTAACATAAATCTCCTGAAGATAGCGGATCTTGATATAGAGCGTGACAGGGGAATTGCCCTGCCCGATGGCACTCTGACCACAGATGCCAATGAGGTGCTCTCAAATCCAGACATCCATATTGTGGTTGAGCTGATCGGAGGTATACAGCCTGCAAAGGATTTTATACTCCGTGCTATAGCCAATGGAAAGCATGTTGTCACGGCAAACAAGGCCCTTCTTGCAACTGAGGGCAGAGAGATCTTCGAGAAGGCAAAAGACAATGGAGTTATGGTCGGGTTCGAGGCATCCGTGGCCGGCGGAATACCCATAATCAAGGTTCTCAGAGAAGGTCTGATCGCCAACAGAATACTTTCCATCTATGGAATAATAAACGGTACATCCAATTACATTCTTACGAGAATGTTTGAGGATAAGATAGAGTTTAAGGATGCCCTGCAGGAGGCACAGCGTCTTGGCTATGCAGAGGCAGACCCCACTTTTGACATAGAGGGTATTGACACTGCTCACAAGATCACCTTAATGGCCTCGCTTGCTTACGGAATTCCTCTGAGTTATGATAAGGTGTATGTAGAGGGTATCTCAAAGGTATCTGCACTGGATATTGATTTTGCCCGTGAGCTTGGCTACAAGATAAAGCTCCTTGCCATTGCAAAGGCTACGGACGGAGAGGTTGAATTAAGGGTACATCCGACAATGGTTCCGGAAAACTATCTTATCTCGAAGGTGGATGGTGTTTTGAATGCTGTTTATGTGGTAGGTGATGCAGTGGGAGAGACCCTTTATTACGGCCGCGGTGCAGGAGATATGCCCACGGGTAGTGCCGTTGTTGCGGATATTGTGGACATAGCCAAAAAGATAGTAAGCAGATGTAGTATAAAAGAGGAGATGGAGTTTATTGGAAAGAGATCGGATTTAAGGGTTAAACCGATGGGTGAGATAGAATCAAAGTACTATTTCCGCTGCACAGCCCTTGACAGACCGGGTGTACTGTCAAAGATCTCCGGCATTCTTGGTAAATATGAAATAAGCATTGAGGCGGTTATACAGAAAGGCAGAAGTGTGGGAGGCGCTGTACCCCTGGTGCTCCTGACTCACAGGGCAAGGGAGGAGGATGTGCAAAAAGCCATTCAGGAGATTGATAGACTGGATGTAGTTGCTGATAAGACAATGGTCATCAGAGTGGAGAGTGAAGAAGGTTAAAGGCTAACTGTAGTTTATGGTATAATTTTTTTACTTTCACTGCTAAGGAGGTAACGATGGAAGAGATCAAGCCGGACAAAACAATAAATATAAAAGGCCTGGT
>JALUAR010000039.1:6046-24282 GCA_027050975.1 Thermodesulfovibrio sp. | reverse complement strand
GTTGTCACCACTCGGTCCACCTCTATGCCTAACTCATGGGCTATCTTTTCAAAGCTCATGCCCTGCTGGTAGTGGAGTTCTGCAATAACTATTTTCAGAATATCATCAGCAATTATCTGGTACATTTCTGGATCATCGGTATCAATCTTCTGGCAGGCATCATCAAGTTTCATTCCCCCTTTGAGTCGCTCCATCAATTTGCCTATCTCCCTGTCATAAATCTTCTCCTCTTCCTCTGTAAAAACTTTGTACTTTGGCATCTTCTTCCTCGAGCATTAACCTGATTTTGCAATTCAGGAAACGCTCATCCTCCTTTCTTGAATTGGTAAGGCCCATGGCCTGGTTTCATGGTTTTTAATTTATATATCTTAACATATTGTCGTAAAAATTAACTTTTCCGAATGAGGGCAAAAGAGCTTTTATCAGGGCCTCTAATTAGGTTATACTAAATAAAATGGAAGGAAGGATTGTTTCCATAAATATAAGCGATCGTAAGGGTGTTAGAAAGAGGCCCGTAGATGAGGTTGTGCTGAAGGCAGGCTACGGGATCGAGGGTGATGCCCATGCCTCGTCCCAATGGCACCGCCAGGTAAGTCTTCTGGCCCTTGAGAGCATTAAAAAGATGCAGGAGATGGGGCTTGATGTTAGCCCTGGTGACTTTGCAGAAAACATAACCACAGAAGGGATTGATCTTCTCAAACTGCCGGTAGGCACAAAGTTGACAATAGGTGACTCAATTGAGGTTGAAGTGACCCAGATCGGTAAGACATGCCACAGCCGTTGTGCCATTTACTATCAGGCCGGTGACTGTGTGATGCCTAAGGAGGGGATCTTTGTAAAGGTGCTAAAGGGAGGGAAGGTCAGGGTAGGGGACTTAATAAAGGTTTTGAGTTCTTGATTATGAGTTTTAAGTTAGTGGAAGGTGTTCAGGGATGGTGATAAGGGCCGCAGTTCTTACATTGAGTGATAAGGGAGCCAGAGGAGAAAGAGAGGATGAAAGCGGCGGGATTGCAGTTGGGATACTTCAGGATGCTGGAATAAAGGTTGTTAGTTACGAGGTGATACCGGATGAGAAGGAGATCCTGAAAGATCGTCTTCTTGGACTTTGTGAAAATGTTGACCTGATAATAACAAACGGAGGTACAGGCCTTAGTCCACGGGATATAACACCTGAGGTTACTTTAGAGGTAATCGACAAAGAGGTTCCAGGTATTGCAGAGGCAATCAGGGCCGAAGGTTTGAAAAAGACAAATAGAGCTATGCTCTCAAGAGCGGTGGCAGGCGTAAGAGGAGAAACACTTATCGTAAACCTGCCCGGTAGTCCAAAGGCTGTAAAAGAAGGGCTTGAGGTCATCATTGATGTCCTACCCCATGCAATAGAAAAGATAAAAGGTTCAGAGGAGGAGTGTGCAAGATGACAACAGAGGTGAGCTATACACTGGCATTTGTTGCAGGAGTTCTCTCTTTTCTTTCTCCCTGTGTTCTACCGCTTTTGCCGTCCTATGTTTCATTTATAACCGGAATATCCTTTGAGGATCTCACAAATGTAACTGACAGGGCAAGGGTGAGATTCCTTACAATTACCAACTCACTTGCCTTTATTTTCGGATTCTCCTTTGTTTTTATGCTCCTTGGAGCCTCTTCATCTGCAGTAGGACGGCTCTTTTTCCAGTTTCAGGACTGGATCAGAATTATAGGCGGAATACTGATCATAATCTTCGGTCTTTTTGTTGCTGGCTTTCTGAAGCTTGATTTTCTGACAAGGGAAAGAAAGGTGCATCTGAGCGGAAAACCGGCTGGATATATTGGTACCTTTGTGGTGGGGATGACCTTTGCTGCCGGCTGGACACCATGCATAGGGCCAATTCTTGGCACAATTCTTTTATACGCAAGTACTAAAGGTTCTACAGCCTACGGCTTGAAGCTTCTTTCTGTTTATTCATTGGGACTGGCCATACCATTTTTTGTTTCATCCCTTGCATTGAATACATTCCTGAGCTATTCCAGAAAACTTCAGAGATACATGCGGGTCATAATGATAATAAGCGGACTGCTTCTTATAGTTTTCGGGATTATGCTGCTGACAAACAGGGTTCGCGAGCTGGCTGCGCTTCTGCCGGATTTCGGTATAAAGTTCTAAAGAAACTTTTCAGTGAAACGAGATTCTCAGGGATGAGCCTATCTCATCCCTGAGACAAACTCTGATATGGTATTATTCCTCATGCCTGAACCTGTACACTCTTTTTTGATTTCCTGTAACGCCGTCTCTTTTTCGGCTGCTCTTTTGAGACTATACGGTATTTTTCCAACAGGGAATCTTCTATTGGAATGGTTTCCACTGTGCCCCTTTTCCCGTTCAGGCTGAAGATTGTCACCTTAACACGTGGCTGCCTTTTTGCATCCGAGTAGCGAGCAGTCATAGATGCAGCCACCATAATGTCATCCTCTGTAGGGGTGCCTGTAATGATTGTTACGGGACTTCCTACTCCATCGACCTTCATAAGCACATCATCTGAGGATGCAAAGGATAGGATCTGCTCGTTGTCAGCCTTGTTACGACCCACAATGATCTTGCAGGTGGGACTGGTCCTGAAATGTCTGCCTACCCTCAACAGATGAATCTCTCTCAGGTCTGGATCCGGATTGTATGTAAGAAGGTCTTTCAGTCTGTAAGAGTAAGTAGGGTCTGTAAGCAGGCAACCACCTGCAGGAGAAGGATAATCATCAAGTCCGAGTTCCTCTGCAAGAGCCATCTGCGGTTTGCGAGTTCTTCCCTTGAAGTCGTAAAGTCTTTCCCTGTCAACAAGTCCTTTCTGCTCCGGTATGGTTGGTGGAAGGAGCTTTGCGCTGAGAGGTCTGAGGACCAGCCCTTCCACTCCTGCCTCCCTGTCTATCATGGGGAAGCATTCCCCCCTCTGACTCATTGGTCTCTGCCCAAGCACCTCACCAGTGACAAGGAAGTCTGCTCCGATTAGGTCCATGTATGTTTTTGCCTCTTTTAGCATGAGGATTCTGCAGTCAATACAGGGGTTCATGTTCTTTCCATGCCCGTATTTCGGATTTTTAACAATTTCCATAAACTTGTCCGCCAGATGGCACAGCTTTACCTCAAACCCGAACTTTTCCGCAGCAGGCATGGGATTGCGAGAGCAGGAGGAACTATCGGATATGTCACATCCGAAATGGGTAAGAAAGGTTATAGCCTTAACATCAATGCCCTGCCTTAAAAGCACCAAAATGGCCAGGGTGCTATCAAGCCCTCCTGAAAGGAGTGCAACAGCCTTTGGTCTATCAGAACGTGTCTCTTTCATTTTTACCTCCTTATAATTCACCTCTCATGGATTTGGTTATCTCCTCTACAGTGGCTGTGGCAGTACCTAATTTGGCAACCACAATACCGGCTGCATGATTAGCTATCAGGGCAGCATCCTTTAAACTTGCACCTGCAGAGTATGCAAGCGTAACAGTGGCTATCACGGTATCACCTGCACCTGTAACATCGTACACACTCTGGGCAAAGGTAGGTATATGGATTACCTGTCCGTCTTCAAACAGGCTCATACCTTCTTCGCCTCGAGTAATTAGCACAGAGTCACAATTTAGCCTTTTTATTAACTTCTGCCCTGCTGCTATGAGGGATTGCTCGTCGGTGATCTCAACTCCTGAGCCCTGTGCAGCCTCCTTGAGATTCGGAGTTATTATGGAGACACCTTTATAGAGGCTGAAGTGGCCCACTTTCGGATCCACTGCGACAAAGGCTCCGTTACTTTTAAACTCCTTCAAAATATATTTCATCAGCCTCTGGCTTACCATACCCTTTTTGTAATCCGAGATAATGATTCCATCCCAATCATCCCTTCTTTCCAGAAGAAAAGATGCGATCTCTTTAAATACACGGTCACTTACGGTTCTTCTTTCCTCTCGGTCAAACCTGACCACCTGCTGGTTATGGGCAATTACTCTGGTCTTCACTGTTGTGGGACGTTTCCCTATAAAGACCCCCGATGTATCAATGCCACGTCTTTTAAGAAGTGACTCTAACAGCTCGCCAAAGAAATCATCTCCCCTTACACCGACAACAGTAGCTTTTCCGCCTAATGAGACAATATTGGCAGCAACATTCGAGGCTCCTCCGAGGTTATAATCCTCCTTTTTCACATCCACTACAGGTACCGGTGCTTCTGGAGAGATCCTCTCCACAAGCCCCCATATGTAATGGTCAAGGATCAGATCACCGATTATCAATATCCGCTTTTTACCGAAGTTTTTTAGTATTTTTGCAAACTTTGTTTTCAATCCTATATTCTCCCGTGTGATTGAGTGAAGCTCCCCGACCAGAGGTCGGGGCTTCCAATGCAAGGAAAAGGAATCTTTATTACTATTCTTGTCTTCATCCCCGACTGAAAGTCGGGGATGAAGACAAGGAGCATTGTAATACCAAACCGGTCTCTTTAAAAAGTCCAGGTTTCGGTTATACTATAATTTTACAGAAAAAAAGGGACTTCATGCAAAATATAAATATGTGGATAATACTTTCCTTTCTTTCAGCCTTTTCTCTTGCCTCAAGTGATGCCCTTCTGAAGAGGGCTTTACGATATGATAACGAATACCTGCTGGCATGGCTTCGTTTTCTCATTGCCCTTCCGCTTCTGTTTATCTTAATTATGGTTATACCAAGACCCGAGCTGGATAGTACGTTTTACATTGCCTTTTTCTGCGGAATCCCTTTGGAGATACTGGCAATGGTTCTATATGTTAAGGCACTGAGGGTTTCTCCTCTCAGTCTTACTTTGCCATTCCTTTCACTTACCCCTCTTTTTCTTATACTTTTTTCCAGAATAATTGTCTCCGAGAAGGTCTCCTTGATGGGAGGAATAGGGATAGTACTGGTAGTTCTTGGTGGGTACTCACTGAATGTCAGTTCTGTAAGTAAGGGATTTCTCGAGCCTGTGCGAGCTATAGGAAGGGAGAGGGGAGTTGTGTATATGATTATAGTGGCAATGATCTACAGCATAACCTCTTCTCTTGGAAAAGTGGCTATTGAACATTCTTCGCCGATTTTTTTCGGTGCCACTTATTTCACTGCTGTAACCATATGTTTTACTCCACTGGTGTTTAAAAATGTTAAACTTAGCTCTTATAAAGAAGTGATAAAAGATTTATCCCTTCCGGTAGTGCTTTCCGGGGCATTCTTCTCAATCATGATTATTTCTCACATGTTTGCAGTCAGCATGGCTAAAGTGGCTTATATGATATCAATTAAGAGATCAAGTCTGCTGATTGGTACCATTTACGGATTTATCTTTTTCGGAGAGCGGAATATACTTCAGAGATTGGTTGGTGCCAGTTTAATGTTTGCAGGATTTGTACTTATAGTAACATCTTCATGACTGATCCAGCATACCACTCCTTCGGAGATTGTTCGTTATCGGTACTGCTGGATTTAGTATTCAGTTTTTTACATATTGAGAATTCCTGGGAGGGGCCCCATCCCCGGAGGGAAAGAGATGGGGCCAATTGAGGAGACCCAATCTCGAGGGGGCGGAGATGGGTCATCATTATTATGAGACAGTGACCGGGAAAAAATCAAGTGACGTTTTCTGGTAAAATATCATGAATTGACAAGTATACTTGGGTAAAGTTAAGGAATATCAGGAACAATATCGGAATATGGTGAAAAAGGGCGTAATTCTTCTGAATTTGGGAGGACCTGACAATCTTGATGCGGTCAGGCCTTTTCTATATAACCTCTTCTCTGACAGGGAGATAATAAGGCTTGGTCCTGCATTTCTGCAGCAACCCATTGCATTGTTGATTTCTTTTCTGAGAGCTCCGAAAACAAGAGAGGCTTACAAAATGATCGGGGGGGGCTCACCGATACTGAGAATTACCTCTGAGCAGGCTTCGGCTCTAAAGAGGTCTTTGAAGGAGTTTGGAGATATACCTGTGTATGTGGGGATGAGATACTGGCATCCCTTTATTGAGGAGTCCTTAAAAAAGGCCTTCTCAGAAGGTGTGAGAAAGATAATCGGACTAAGCCTTTACCCTCAGTATTCAAAAGCAACAACAGGCTCTACAAAAGAGCAATTCCTCCGGACAGCCCGTTCCATTGGCATGGAGACCTGTTTTATTGACTCCTGGTTTGACCATCCGCTTTTCATAAAGGCACTTGCAGACCTGATTTTAAAAAAATTAAACGAAACAGCAACAGAAAATACGCATCTGCTTTTCAGCGCACACAGTCTGCCTGAGAGTTTCATCCAGGAAGGTGACCCCTATGTCAAGGAGGTGGAAGGAACAGTCAGGGCTGTGATTCAGTTGCTTTCAAGGGAGAGTTCAAAACTTCCTCCTCACAGTATAAGTTACCAGAGCAGGAGTGGGCCTGTAAAATGGATTGGCCCTTCAACAGATGAGAGGATACATGAGCTTGCCCGTGAAGGGGTAAGACGGATTGTTGTGGTACCTGTGAGCTTTGTCTCCGACCATATCGAGACCCTTTATGAGATAGATATCCTCTATAAAGAGCTTGCTGAAAAGGAGGGAGTTGAACTTTACAGGGTGGAATCCCTTAATACCCATCCCCTTTTTATTGCAGCCTTAAAAGACCTTGTGCTGAAGACAATGGACTCAGGATAAATCACTCTTCAGCAAGTCTCTTCAGGAGTTCTTCTGTTCTTTTCAGGTATTCTCCAAAGCCTCGCCAGTCCTCATTGCGGAGGGACTGTTTGGCCTTTCTCAATGATTCAAGGGCCTTAAGTCCTAATTCCTTTTCTGAGATACCGGCAGTAGGTTTCTCCTTCTCCTTTCTGAAATCTAATCGGGGCCTGGCGGTAATCTTACCCTCAAACATCTTTTTCAAAGCGGTGAGAAGATTATCCTCCATGATAACCTCGTTACCGTATGCAACTATTACTCTCCTTAGCTCCGGGAGTCCTACCCTGTCGGTAGCAACGAGATAAAGGGGCTGGACATAGATAAGGGAGTTCTTTATGGGGATAATGAGTAAGCTGCCACGAATGACATCTGATCCTCTCTGTCCCCATAAGGTGAGCTGCTGGGAGATGTAAGCATTCTGATCTATACGGGCATCTATCTGACGAGGCCCGAAGACGAGTCTGTCTCTTGGGAATGTATAGACAATTATCTTGCCATAATTGTTACCATCACATCTTGCTGCCATCCATGCAGCTAAGTTGTCTCTTTTGGAGGGGGTAAAGGGAATAAGAAGCACAAACTCCTCTTTTTCCGTTCCAAAATTGTCAGCATCATCGCTTCGGGGAAGTCGGAGGATTATGTAGTAAGGCTCCATCGGGCTTCCCCTGTAAACAGGTATTTCCCAGAGGTCCTCTTTATTATAGAAGACCTGCGGGTCTGTCATGTGGAAGGTGGCAAACATTCTGGACTGAATTTTAAGCAGACTTCTGGGATATCGTATATGTCTTCTCAGGTCTTCCGGCATCTCATCCAGTGGCTTGAAGAGTTTAGGGAAGATCTTCATAAAGGTTTTGATTATTATGTCGGAATCATCAACAACATAAAAGTTCATGGAGCCGTTGTATGCATCTACAACCACCTTTACGGGATTTCTGATATAGTTTATCCCCCTTTGTATAGGTGCGGAATAGGGCAGACGGTTCGTATAGGTGTAGGCATCGATTATCCAGAAGAGACGACCGTCGTCGGATACCACCATATACGGGTCCGGATCATAAAGTAAATAGGGTGCAACGATGTCAACACGCTCAAGGATATTGCGATAGTATAAAATCCTGCTTTCAGAAGTTATATCAGTAGAGAGGAATATCTTGAAATTGCCGAAGTGGAGTGCATAGAGCACCCTTTTGAAAAGAGAGGAAAGTTGTACACCTCCGGTGCCGGTGTAAGTGGTGTAAACATTTCCTTCCTTTGTGGGGTAACTGAACTCTTTGACCTTTGTTTTTACTATTACGTATTCATTGGGGCTTTCACCGTAGTATATCTCCGGCTGCTTTACCGAGACATCCTTCGAACCGATTGGTGACACGGGAGGTATGTCCTTCAGTATGAATTCAGGCAGTCCTTCACGGGTAATCCCGCTGACAGGTCCCATAGCAAGGCCGATGCCGTGAGTGAATACGAGCCTTTCGTTAATCCACGATTTTCCGGGAAGGTCTTCATACGAGAGTTCCCTGGGAGAGAGCATCACCTGGGTATATTTGCCATTTATCATGTAGCGATCATTGTCAACATCATTGAACTTATAATATGTCCTGATCTGTTGTAGCTGGCTGTAAGTTTTAAGAAGTGGTTTTTCATCCCATAGCCTTATATTCCTTATGGTTGAAATATTCTCCTCTATATCCGAGATATCGAGGTCATCCGATACCTCAAAGGGCTGTATTTGTATCTTGTCAAGGTCATATCCGAACCTTGTAAACCTTATGTGATGCCCAATGTAGGGCTTTTCGAGTACTATCTCATTGGGGGAGACCTTGAAACCCTGGAGTGCTGAGGGATATACTCCCAGGCCGACTATATAAAAGAGAATAAGGAGTCCGAGAGGAATCAGGGCTGCCTTTACGGACCTCCGTGTAATACCGATAAAAAAGCCTACGGCTGTGACAACGGATAATATGGTGATAATGTTCAGCATTAGTAGTCTTGCATGAACATCCGTGTATGAGGCTCCGAACAGTATGCCGTGGTCACTGAAGAGAAGTTTGTATCGGTCTAAATAAAACTTTGCACCGATACAGAGAATAAGCACAGATATGAGAGATGCGATATGACGTTTAACCCTTCTGTCTATGCTTATTAGACCTTCAATATATGTTACTCCGCCTCTTAAAAGATAGTTTAGAAGGATAAGTATCAAGATGATGAAAATACAGAAACTAAAGGTTCCTAAAAGCGCCTCCAGAAGGGGAAGCTTAAAGATATAGAATGAGACATCTATGTCGAAGATTGGGTCCTTAAGCCCTGATATTTCGGAATTCAGATACAGTAGGAGTTCCTCCCAGAACCTGCTACCTGCAATCCCGAAAAATAGTCCGAAAGGAATGGTGAGATATAAAGTGGCTGTTTTTATTATGCGATTTAAGTCCAGTTTTCTGAACCCGTAAAGATTCCTCTCGATGGCATACAATCTTGCCTGAGGAAACACCATTCTGTTGGCAAACAGGACATTAACCAAAAACAGAAGCATTCCGGCAATTGTATATGCTACGGCAGTCAAAATCTTTGTGGAAAAGGTCTTTTTGAATACCGATTCGTATCCTACCTCTTTGAAAAACAGATAATCCACATAAAAGCCTACGGAAGTGAACAGGCTGGCTATTATCAGAATAAGGACTGTTACAAGGACAATAAAAAAAACGTTTCTTTTCATGCAAACCCCTTGCTCCTACTCAATATAGGTGCGTCTGTTTTTACTGCCTAAGGAGGTAAGAATCTCGTAAGAGATTGTCCCGGCATTCATGGCTAACTCATCGGCTGTTATGCATTCATTTCCCTGCGAGCCTATGACAACCACCTCATCGCCCACCTCGGCATCGGCTAGATCTGTGAGATCGACCATTGTCAGATCCATACAGACTCTACCAACTACCGGAACCCTTTTTCCCCTTACAAGCACCTCTGAGCGGTTGGATATCGATCTGAACAGGCCGTCTGCATACCCTACAGGCAGAACTCCAATAGTGCTCTCCCTCCTGGTTATATAGGTTCTGCCGTAACTTATAGGAGTGCCCGATCTTACTCTTCTGATCTCGATGATCTCGGTCTTTACTGTCATAACAGGTTTTCCCATGCTGTTACCACAAGGGCTGACTCCGTAAAGCAGTATTCCCGGGCGGACAGCATCCATATATGCCTCGGGAAGGTTCAATACTGCAGCGCTGTTTGCCACGTGGCATAGGGGGGTGAGTCCTTTTTCTGCAAACCACTTGCGGAGCTTGTCGAATCTTTGGAGCTGTACAGTGGCAAAGGACTTGTCAGAAAGGTCAGCCTCTGAGAAGTGGGTCATGATTCCCTCTATCCGCAGCCCTTTCAAAGAGAGGATCTCACCAATGGTCTCTTCTGCTTTTTGGAAATCTATACCCATTCTTCCCATTCCAGTGTCAAAATTCAGATGTACTGTTAGCTGCTTACCTTGTTTCTCTGCTACTGAGGAGAGACGTTTCGCTATTTTCAGGCTACTGATAACCGGAGTGATATTATAACGAAAGACCTCTTCCGTAATATCGGAGTCAAAGAATACAATTATCGGGCTGTTAATTCCCGACTCTCTCAGTTCTATTGCCTCTGAAAGAAAAGCAACCCCGAGGATCTCTGCTCCTGCTTTAATTAGCGCCTTTGAGACAGGCACTGCTCCGTGGCCATAAGCATCCGCCTTTACCACGGCAATAACAGGTCTGTGGCGGACCCTCTCTTTGATTAACCGGAGATTGGAGATCAGGTTCGGAATGTTGATCTCTAATCGGGCTCCCCTGTCCACTTATGCCTTTTCTTCTTGTCCTTCCTGGGTGGAGTTTGTGGATTCCTTTTCGACAGGCTTTTTGGGGGTTACATCTATCTCGTCCGGTTCGGAGGTGGCCTTTTTAAAGTTTTTTATTGCCTGTCCTATTCCTCTGCCAAGCTCAGGCAGTCGTGATGCACCGAACAGAACCACCACAATTATCAGGATGATAATCAGTTCTGGCATACCTAATCCAAACATATCCTTCCTCCTATATATTTGTTAAAATCATCTGGTGTATTTATATTAACAAAACTCTCCCCCTTCGGGTCTATATTTTTTATCTCTCCTTCTTCAACTATGTGTGTGTCAATATTTTCGATGAACTCCAGGAGGCTTATATTACCCTGCCTGATCACCTGCTCTATCTCATTGATAATGCCTCTGCTATATATACCAAAAAGGGGATGGATTATTCCACCCCAACGGCAGACCACAACGGATGCCTTTGTTTGGACCCCTATAATGTATTCTATCAGTTCCTGTCTGATAAAGGGCATATCACAGGCAACCACAAAGGCATGTTCCGTTGATATATTCAGTAGTGTCGAAAATATACCGGTTAGAGGACCTGTTGAAGGATAAATATCTCCTATCATTCGCCTTCTCAGATAGAAAAGGATATCAGGAGTATTGGTGCTGATCAGTGTATCTCTAAATAGCCCCTGAAAAATACCGATAGTGCGCTCAATGATCCTTTGCCCGGATACCTTAATCAGGGATTTCGGTATGGGAAATCTCCTGTTTGATCCCCCTGCGAGGATAATACCCGTCATAGCTTCATCCCCTTGCCCCAAAATGTTTTGTTCAGTTTATCGGACAGCAATTTCTACTACAATGAATTATAAGCAAATAAAAATCCATAACTCAAAATAACTTATAGCTCCTCCCCTGCTTTTGCCAATACAACGGCATACACCCTTCTTACTCCGGCTCTTTTCAATACCTTGGAGCATTCATTCATTGTAGCACCTGTGGTTATCACATCGTCAACCAGTAAAACCGTACCAGGAATCCTCTTGTCTTTCCGTTTTTGTATTGCAAAGGCACCTTTTTGATTCCTGAGGCGTTCTTTTCTGTCAAGAAGGCTCTGGGCAGGTGTGTGTTTTGTTTTTATAAGAAGATCGGGAACAACTTTTGTGGAGAGTTTTTCAGAAAGTGCCCTGGCAAGGAGATGACTCTGATTAAATCCCCTTTCAATGAGTCTTTTCTTACTTAATGGAACAGGTACTATGGCATCTACTCTTGGTAGAGATATGGAGTTGAGTAAATTCCCCAGGGGGTTCGACAGTCTTTTCAGCCCGGTGAACTTAAGAAGATGTATGGCCTCTCTCAGGCCACCCTCATAATTGCCAAAGACAAAGAGCCTATCATATTTCGGAGGTTTGGCCTTGCAGGACAGACAACTGAAAGAATAATCAGACGGCAGAGGTGTGCCACAGAGGGGACATCTCGGATGGGACCGACTTGTGGATATGTCGTTCCAGCAGGACGAGCAGAAGGGTGAGGAGGCTGGGGAATCACTCTCTTTCTGGCAGGTGGGGCAGGTCTCGGGAACTACAAGGTTAAGTATGTTCCACACCTTCCACATCGCGGTTTAAGGGAGATCTTCTTCTTGGAAACCTTGTTCTTTACTCCACATGAAGGACATGAGACAATCACAAATTCATCTTTGGGAGGAGAAGCCTCGGGCTTGGGAGAATCCTCGGGAGTGGGGCTTTGCGGCTTGGCTGCTCTGTCATATCCTATCAGTTCCTCCATGAGAAAGTTCTCATAATGAATATCTGTCTCAATCAATTCTATACCCATTCCGTTTTTTACGAATCGGTGTGGGGTTTTGACGGTCCTTCTTACTATCCCTTTAAGATGAGATATGGTTCCATCAGGAAGCAGTAGTTTTATATTGATTTTTGTTCCCGGGACAAAGCCATGTTGTGTTCTTATAAACAGACCCTTTTCGGAGAGGTCAGAGGATATCCCCTTATATGTCATGTTTGCGGCAGAGAACTCAGTTTCAAGCCTTTTTGTATATCTTTTATACCTTCTCTTTGACATTAATCGAAATGTACTTTGCGGATTATTATGTCATCACGCTTCTGTCCAGTAGATATGATGTCTACAGGAACCCCGAGACTGTCCTCTATCATCTCAATATACTTTTTTGCGTTATCAGGCAGAGCGTCGTACTCATTAACACCAAGGGTTGCCTCATGCCAGCCTTCGTACTCTTTGTATATGGGTTTACAGCCTTCAAGCACGGAAAGTTCCTTTGGAAAATCTTCATATACCTTCCCATTGTATTCGTAACCGAAACAGACCTTTATCTTTTCCAAACCGTCAAGGATATCCAGCTTTGTTATAATCAGGCCACCGAGCCCGTTTATCCTTACGGCATGCCTCAGAGCCACCATATCCAGCCAGCCGCATCTTCTCGGTCTGCCTGTTGTAGCACCGAACTCTCCTCCCCTTTCTCTTAGCTTCTCACCGAATTCGTCATGAATCTCCGTGGGAAATGGACCACCACCTACCCTCGTAGTGTATGCCTTTACAACTCCAAGCACTGTGTCGATTTTGGTCGGGCCTATGCCAAGTCCGGTACATACACCTCCTGCTGTAGCAGATGATGATGTGACATAAGGGTATGTTCCATGGTCTATATCCAGGAGAGTGCCCTGTGCTCCTTCGAAAAGGACATTTTTCCCTTCATCAAGAAGTCTGTTGATAAGGATATCCGTGTCATCTATATAGTTTGCAAGGATTTCCGCATAGCCAATGTACTCGTTGTATATCTCTTCTGTAGTGAAAGTGTCGGCTTTGTAAAGGTTGGAAAGAAGAAAGTTCACATCTCTAAGATTTGCCTCGATCTTCTCCTTCAAAACCTCAGGGTATAACAGGTCTGCAACCCTGATACCCACTCTTGCCATTTTATCCATATAGGCAGGTCCGATTCCCCTTCCCGTGGTCCCGATCTTCTTCTTTCCCTTTAATGCCTCCTTTTCCCGCTCTATAGCCATATGATAAGGCATTATGAGATGGGCATTCTTGCTTATTCTGAGATTTCTGTTTACCTTTATGCCACGTTCCTTGAGACCGTTTATCTCTTCTATAAGTGCTGAGGGGTTTATTACAACACCATTTCCGATAATGCAGAGCTTGTCTTCATGAAGAATACCCGAAGGGATAAGGTGGAGGATAAAAGTCTCCTCTCCGATTACAACGGTATGACCGGCATTGTGTCCTCCCTGGTAGCGGGCAACAACATCAGCCTTCTCTGTAAGGGCATCAACGATCTTTCCCTTTCCTTCGTCTCCCCATTGAGCCCCTAATATGACAACCGCTTTAGCCATTTATAAACCTCCTGAAAATGTTCAATGTTCGCTGTTCTAAAGTTTTATTACTTTAACGGAGATAATATTAGGTAACTGTCTTATCTCCTTGAGGAGTTCATCACTCACCTCGGTATCTACATTTACAACTGAGATAGCCATACCTCCTCTGCTTTCTCTTCCGAAGTGCATTCTTGCAATGTTTATATCATTCTTGCCAAGGAGTGTTCCTATGTTACCAATAACCCCCGGACGGTCGTTGTTGTAAATAAACAGCATTGTGCCCTCGGGAACTATCTCCACCGGGAAGTTGTCGATTCTGATGATTCGAGGCTCTTTTTTGCCATAGAGGGTACCAAAAACCTCGTTTGCCTGGCCGTTCGCCTTTACCCTCATCACAAGCATTGTGTAATAGTCGCCAGAGTCAGGGCTTTTTGTCTCCTTAACCTCTATTCCGCGTTCTTTGGCAATAATCGGTGCATTCACGAAATTGACTGTTTCAGTAAGGATCGGCTCCAGAAGTCCCTTCAGCGCAGCTATGGTAACGGGTTTCGTATCTATTTCGGTTGCCTCTCCCCTGTACTCGAGGGTAACTTCGGTAACGCCTCCTTCATAGACCTGAGCAGTAAACTTGCCAAGGATTTCTGCAAGATTGATATATGGTCTTAGATGGGGAACCTGATCAGCCGGTATGGACGGGAAGTTTACGGCGTTCCTTATAGTGCCCTGAAGCAGATAATCCACTATCTGTTCGGCTATTGCTACAGCCACGTTCTCCTGAGCCTCTTTAGTTGAGGCGCCTAAGTGGGGTGTGCAGATAACCTTCTCATGTTTTATGAGTGTTAAGTCCTCCGGTGGTTCCTTTTCGAAAACATCAAGGGCAGCACCGGCAACCTTTCCTGCCTCAAGGGCCTCATACAGATCCTTCTCGTTTATTATTCCTCCCCTGGCGCAGTTGATTATTCTTACACCATCCTTCATGGTTTTTATGGTCTCACGATTGATGAGATTCTTTGTCTCAGGTGTAAGAGGGGTATGAATTGTGATAAAGTCTGATCTTTCAAACAGTTCTTCCAGTGTTACCTTTTCTAAGCCAAGCTCTCGTGCCCGTTCGTCACTGAGGAAGGGATCATAGCCAATGACATTCATCTGTAACCCTTGAGCCCTTCGAGCTACCTGGGAGCCGATGTTTCCGAGTCCAAGAATACCAAGGGTCTTGTTGAAAAGTTCCACTCCCATGAATTTCTTTTTCTCCCACTTACCCTCTTTCATTGACTGAGTTGCCTGGGGTATATTTCTGGCAAGGGCGAACATCATTGCTATGGCATGCTCGGCAGTGGTAATCGTGTTACCTCCCGGGGTGTTCATCACCACTATTCCCCTTTTGGTGGCTGCCTCTTTATCAACATTGTCAAGGCCGGAGCCTGCTCTACCTATAACCTTGAGATTGGTTGCTGCCTCTATAATCTCTTTTGTTACCTTTGTGGCACTCCTTATTACCAGACCATGATATTCCCCGATACATGCCTTGAGTTCTTCAGGGCTCATTCCTGTTTTTACATCCACCTCAAGGCCTGCCTTCTTCATGATTTCAACACCTTTGGGAGAGATGTTGTCACTGACGAGAACCTTCATTTTTTCTCTATCCTCCTCTTTATCCAGTATATTTTGTGCTGGTTTGTAGTCAAAAAGCCACTCCCTGATTGTAATAACACAATATCCATTGGTACAGATTATCCGTATTTCTGTTCAAAGCTCTTCATGAATTCTATCAGGGCATCTACTCCCTCTTCAGGCATTGCATTGTATATACTTGCACGCATTCCTCCTACTGAACGGTGGCCTTTGAGATTAACCAGGCCGGCCTCCTTTGCCTGTTCAAGAAACCTGGAGTCAAGCTCGGGATTGGCCAGGGTAAAGGGGATGTTCATCCAGGAACGACAGCTTGGATCAACGGGATTGTTATAAAAGTCAGAGTTGTCGATATAGGCATAGAGCTTTTCAGCCTTGCGCTTGTTAAGCTCTGCCATGGCCTTAAGGCCACCCTTGCGTTTTATCCATTCAAATACCAACCCAGCTATATACCAGCTATAGGTTGGAGGGGTGTTGTACATGGAGCCGGCCTTTGCATGGGTTTCGTAGTTGAACATAGTGGGTGTGCCGGGAAGGGCCTCTCCGATGAGATCGTCCCTTACTATGACTATGGTGAGTCCTGCGGGTCCTATGTTTTTCTGGGCACCGGCGTAGATTAACCCGAATTTCGAAACATCAATAGGACGGGATAATATGGTTGAAGACATATCAGCCACAAGAGGCACATCTCCCACATCCGGAATTTCATGAAATTCCACACCACCTATTGTCTCATTAGGAGTGTAATGGACATATGCTGCGTCAGGATTTAGAGTCCAGGAGTCCCTGGGTGGAATGGTAGTAAAGTTTGTATCTTCGCTTGTGGCTGCAATGTTTACATTACAGAATCTTTTTGCCTCAGCAATTGCCTTTTTTGACCAGTATCCGGTGTTTATATAATCAGCGGTATCTTTACCTCTTAGAAGATTCATGGGAACCATGGCAAACTGACTTGAGGCACCACCCTGAAGAAAGAGAATCTTGTAGTTGTCTGGAACCTCAAGGAGTTCCCTCAGGTCTGCCTCTGCCTTCTCTGCAATAGATACAAACTCCTTGCTCCTGTGACTCATCTCCATTACAGACATGCCTGAGCCACGCCAGTCTAACATCTCAGAAGCAGCCTGTTTCATTACCTCCTCAGGCAACATGGCCGGTCCCGCACTGAAATTATATACCCGTGACATAATATGTTCCTCCTCTTTTTAGCAGTGAATAATTATACGCTATGTAAGAACATGTATTCTGGTCGAAAAAAACAGCTTGGTCTATATAGCAATACATGACCAAAGAACTCTGATTTTGCATTTATTACAACCTGATTATTATAATAAAATTAATGAAAAAGAAGATAGTTTTAGGTGTATTAATTTTACTTATAGGTTTTATCCTCGGAGGAATATCCTATTATATAATATCCGAGCGCCGGATTGAACAAAAGATTGAATTCAGGCCTCCAATAATATCCAAGAAGATTGTAGACAAAAGCAAGGCTTTCTCGGATATTGTCGAAAGTGTTTCTCCTGCGGTAGTCAATATATCCACTACCAAGACCTATCGTGGAATAGAACCGAAACTTTTTAATGATCCCCTCTTTGACTTTTTCAATCCCTTCAAGAAGGGGCCTAAAAAATGGAAGGAGCAGAGTCTTGGTTCAGGTGTTATTGTCTCTGAGGATGGATACATAATAACCAACCATCATGTTATTGAGCAGGCTGATGAGATAAGGGTAATACTATTTGATAGAAGGAGTTTCAAGGCAAAAGTAATCGGAGTTGACCCGAAAACCGATCTTGCCCTCATAAAGATAAAAGGGAAAGGGCTTCCAACGATACCCTGGGGAGATTCCGACCATCTGAAGGTTGGTGAGTTTGTGCTGGCTATTGGCAATCCCTTTGGTCTGAGCCATACCGTCACTATGGGTATCATCAGTGCCGTCGGTAGAGCAAATGTTGGTATTGCGGACTACGAGGACTTTATTCAGACCGATGCAGCAATAAATCCCGGAAACTCAGGTGGCCCTCTGGTGAACGTCAGGGGAGAATTGATAGGTATAAATACAGCCATCTTCTCCCGCAGTGGCGGGTATCAGGGAATTGGTTTTGCTGTTCCAAGCAATATGGTGAAGACCGTGATGGAGCAGTTAAAGAAGAGAGGCAAGGTGGTAAGGGGATGGCTTGGGGTTACGATACAGGACCTTACGCCTGAACTGGCAGAGAAGTTTGGTCTGAAAAGGGCTGCAGGAGCCCTGGTTAGTGATGTATTTAGAGATAGTCCTGCTGAAAAAAGCGGAATAAGAAGAGGAGATGTAATCATAGAGTTTAATGGTAGAGAGATCAGAAATGTGGCCAGCCTCAGAAATCTTGTGGCGCAGAGCAAGGTGGGGTCGAAGGTAAAGGTTAAGGTGGTGCGGAAGGGACGGGTCAAGACCCTGCTGGCCAGTGTAGCGGAACTTCCAGGAGAGTTCTCTGAGGTATCTACCATAGTACCCAAGGAGGAGTCTGATGACCTGGAGATCGGGTTGACTGTAACGGAACTGACCCCTTCGATTGCAAGGCAGATCGGTCTTCCGCCGACAGAGAAAGGAGTGGTGGTGCTTGATGTGCTGACTGGTAGTGCTGCTCAGGATGCAGGAATCAAGAAGGGTGATGTTATACAAGAGGTTGACAATCATAGGATCAAAGGCTATGATGATTGGAAAAAGGTTATTACAAATCTAAAGCCAGACCAAACTATCGTGTTATTTATTAACAGAAAGGGAAGACGCTTCTATCTTGCCATGAGAC
>JALUAR010000039.1:0-6036 GCA_027050975.1 Thermodesulfovibrio sp. | reverse complement strand
ATAGAAAGGAGGTGAGAAAGGTGCTTAAGATACTTAAGATTTTGGTTCTCTTTGCCTTTGTTGGGGGTGGATATCAGGTCGGCAGCTATTATGGGTATGCCCTTACAGGAGGAGCAATAGGGCTCTTTTTAGGAATAATAACCCTCCTTTTTAACTCATTATTTGAGAGGGTGAATACAGGCAGATTTATTGGTGCCTTTATTGGTCTCCTCCTGGGAATCCTCTTTGCCAGGCTTCTCCTTGTGCCTTTTTCATCACTTATAACCGGTAGTTTAGAGATTATTAACTATGCAGTTAAAGCACTGTTTGGATACGGAGGGATGTTAATAGGTGCAAGCAGAGGGAAGAATTTGTCGGTTTCAGGGATTCTTCGTCTTCTGAAAGGACAGGCACTTGAGAGCAACCAGAAGATACTTGACACAAGTGTAATCATCGATGGAAGGATAGCCGATGTATGCGAGACAGGTTTTATTGAGGGTACTCTTATTGTTCCGCAGTTCATACTCCAGGAGTTGCAGCACGTAGCTGACTCTTCTGATAGTCTGAGACGGGCTCGCGGAAGAAGAGGCCTGGATGTACTTCACAGGATGCAAAAGATGTCAGGCATAACCGTTAAGATCATTGAAGAGGATTTCCCCAAGATAAAAGAGGTTGATGCCAAGCTGGTCGCCCTTGCAAAAATGCTGGACGCCAAGATACTAACTAATGACTTCAATCTGAACAAGGTGGCACAACTTCAGGGAGTGGTTGTTCTGAATATTAACGAGCTGGCCAATGCCCTGAAACCGGTGGTGCTGCCAGGAGAGAGTATGCGTGTCTTTGTGTTGAAAGAGGGTAAGGAGCACAACCAGGGAGTCGCCTATCTCGATGACGGTACCATGGTTGTGGTTGAAAACGGCAGAAGGTTTATCGGTAAAAATATTGATGTCTCTGTTACCAGTGTTCTCCAGACCACCGCGGGAAGGATGATATTCTCAAGGCCAAAAAATGAGCATGAAAGAGAAGATGTCAGGAGTCATTGATAATGACTGAGGTGATTGCCATAGTGCCTGCTGCAGGCTCGGGCAGGAGATTCGGAGGCAATAAGGTCTTTGCAGAGCTACGGGGCCTTCCAGTGATTGTCTGGTCACTGAAGGCCCTCCATGCCGTAGAGGAGATAGTGGAGATCATTCCCGTTCTTCCTGAGGCTGATATGGAAAAGGGGCTTACCCTCTTTGAAAAACATGGCTTTGAAAAGATAAAGAAGATCGCCCCTGGTGGAAAGGAACGTCAGGAGTCGGTTTATCATGGTCTTGAACTGGTTGAAAGAGATGGTAGCCTTGTCCTGATTCATGATGGGGTGAGGCCCCTTGTTTCGGTTAGCCTTATAAGGAGAATAATATCATCGGTACATGATTGTGATGGTGTGATTCCGGCTTTTCCTCCCAAGGATACGATAAAGGTTGTTAGTGGAGATATTGTTAAGGAGACCCTCAAGAGAGAGAGTCTTGTTGCGGTTCAAACCCCACAGGTATTCAGATGCAGGATACTTAAGGATGCCTATAGGAAAACCATGAGTGAGAGGAGATTCTTCACAGATGACGCAGCTGTGGTGGAGCACTACGGAGGCAGGATAAAAGTGGTTGAGGGTGACTATAAAAATATCAAGATCACAACTCCGGAGGATTTGACAATAGCGGAGACTTTGCTTTCAATGGAGCCATGATTCGCGTAGGAATCGGATATGATTCCCACAGGCTTGTGGAAGGAAGAAAGCTAATACTCGGTGCAGTAGAGATACCTTTTGAGAAGGGACTTCTGGGACACTCTGACGGAGACGTCCTTCTTCACGCAATAACGGATTCAATAATAGGTGCATTAGGCAAGGGAGACATTGGCAAGCACTTTCCTGATACGGATGCAAGGTGGAAGGATGCCTCAAGCCTTAAGATGTTCCAGATGATTTTAACCCTTGCGGAAGAATCAGGGTATACTGTTGAGATGATAGACGCAACAATAATTACTGAAAAGCCAAAGCTTGCTCCGTATATACCAGAGATGGTGGATAGAATCGAAAATTCCGGAGTGGGAAAGGGCAGGGTTAACATCAAGGCAAAGACTAACGAGGGGATGGGGTTTGTTGGCCGTGGAGAGGGGATTGTGGCGATGGCGGTGACTACTCTCAGGAAGAGGTGATGCTCTGGTTGTATCTGACAACATCATCCTTAAGTCTCTTTATATCCTCATGCCTGTAACCGGAATATAGAACCGAAAATACGGAGTTATTAGTCAGAAGGGGATCAATCTCTTCATCTATAACTCCATCTTTGACAAGCCTTTCCCAGTCCTTTGTGCCGGGAATGGGGGAATATTCCGCCAGATTTATTCTTACTTTCAAATCCTTGAGAAAACGTACGCCTTCCCAAACCTCTTCAATGTTCTGATCGGGCAGGCCGTACATTAAATAGACTCCTATATGTTCAGCGGAGAAGCCAGCTTTCTTCAGAAGACTAACAGCCTCCCGAAGTTCCTCATTCCCTACCTTTCCGCCTGTTGCTTTCTGCCTCTCAGGGTTGACTGTCTCAAGGCTTAGCCTTATTGTCTTGAAGTTACCCAGGTACATTAACCTGGCAATCTCCCAATCAATATAGCGGGCATGCAGTCCGTTCGGAGTATGAAACCTGACGGGAAGATTCATTTCGGCAATTCCCCTCAATAAGGGTTTTATATGGTAATCCGACCTGTAAAGCAAGGCATCATCATAGAAGGCCATATCTTGAACACCAAGACTGTGCAGCTGCTGAATCTCTGATAAGATCTCATTAGTTGGTCTCTGGATAAAGTCGGTTCTCAGAAGGCCCGAAGCGCAGTAGCTGCAGCGGAAAGGACAGCCTATTGATGTCAGCACTGGTGCATAGGAGATATCGGTGTAAAGGCCGAGCTTATAATATGGAACCTTTTTGTTAGTCTGTTTCAGACTCACTCCAAAGTCGTTAAGGGCCTTGATTAGCCTTCCATCTGCAGGCCCTGGTATGATTTTGTCCGCCTTTGTGGTTCTCTCTGCATGTTCTTTACAGAGGGTGGCATATATGCCTCCCAGGATTATCGGAGTGTCTGGATAATGCTCTCTGCATATATTGATTATGTCAATAACGGCCGGATACCAGTAGGTCATAATTGAGGTTACCAATATGGCATCCACCGGATATGCCTCTTTTAATCGTTCAATAAACTCATCCTTGGAGATGCCATAACGTCCGTAGCGCCTCTTGATCTCCTTGACAGGTTCTGGAGTGGGTAAGGTCTCTTTTGGATATTTGCCCATATTATATCTTTTCCTCCTGAAGGTATTAAGACAGTCTATGAACTTAATCTCAACATCATAGCTGGAGAGATACTCGGCAACCTTAAGAAGTCCCAGAGGACGGGCCCACATATTTACGGCTGCAAAGTCGTATATCCAGGGGTTAATAAGAAGAATTCTTTTTTCTCTGGCCATACTATATTTTAAACTTTTCATTCCCATCCGATTAAGATGCCATGACCACACGTGCTGTCAATGGGGCTAAATTATCCGAAATAAACCCCGCAGATTTTAACGATTTTTTGATTAAAGTTTTTATAAAAAAGGACGATTAATCTATAGAAGAAAATGGTTTATTAACAACAAAAATGTTCGGGAGGTTATAAATCAATGAATGTAAAGAATCTGACACTAAAGGGTAAATTTTACATTCAGATGGGGTGTATGGTAATTGTTTTTGTTGCCACCTTTGCCATGGTTTTTAAAACAATGTCTGATATAAGATCTTTGTGGAAATTCAATGAGTCCCAGGTTGTTCACAGACAGCAGCTACTGATGGATATAAAGTCTAACTTTGGTTACGGAGGGGGGATTCATAACTTTAAGAACTATGTCCTGAGGGGGCAGGAAAAATATGTTGAGAGGTTCAGAAAGAACTATGAGAATGTACAGAAGGCGATTCAGGAGTATATCAATCTGTCTGGAGTCACGGAGTCTGAAAGAGAGGCTCTCGGATTAATAGACTCTGTTATTAAGGACTACAATACCAAACTTTCCACGGCAATACGTCTGAGAGCCGAAGGAAAGTCACCTGCTGAGATTGACAGGGTTGTTAAAGTGGATGACGGTCCTGCATTCAAAGGGTTCAAGATTCTCGAGCAGGAGTATCAAAAGATGAGGGATGATATATTCACCAGGCTGGATAACAACATAAATCGAGGACAGATAATACTTTTTGTCTGTCTGGCAGTTGCATTTTTGATTATTGTAGGCAGTGTGATAGTGATTTACCGCAGTATAACAGTACCACTTTCTGCTCTTACCGAAAAGACGGAGGAACTGGCAGCAGGCAATCTGAGTGTGAAGCTTGATTTCACAGACAAGAAGGATGAGATTGGAAAATTTGCCAACAGCATGAACAGGATGGTCCAGTCATTAAAGAGCATGATAGACAGTGTTATCAGTAATACCGTAGATATTGTTTCTGTAATAGAGTCACTCAGACAGCAGGCAGAGAAGACAGAACAGGGTGGTAAACTGCAGAGAGCACAGGCTGAGAGAATTGCGACAGCTGCTGAGCAGATGAGTCAGACAATAACGGATATAGCAAAGAATGCCTCAGAGGCCTCGGAGACATCCTCTGAAGCAATGGACATTGCATCAAAAGGTAAGGATGTTGCAGAGGATGCAGTAAATACAATAAACAGTGTTTATAATTCCACAGTTAAGCTGGCATCAATGGTAGAGAAACTGAATGGAAAGGTGACAGAGATAAGCGAAATAGTTACCGTTATTAATGATATAGCAGACCAGACAAATCTGCTTGCCCTGAATGCTGCTATCGAGGCCGCTCGTGCCGGGGAGCAGGGCAGAGGATTTGCCGTTGTTGCTGACGAGGTAAGAAAGCTTGCCGAAAGGACCATAAAGGCTACTGAAGAGATTAGCGAGAGGATTTCCGCTGTACAGGGAGATGCTTCGGAAACAATGAAATCCATGCAGGAGGCTTCCGAGGAGGTCACCAAAGCAACAGAGCAGATAAGAGGCGTTGGTGACAGCCTTCTGAATATTGTGGATGCTGTTCAGAGGGTTCGCGACCAGGTGGTTCAGATTGCAGCAGCGGTTGAGCAGCAGTCATCGGCAGCGGAGGAGGTGGCAGGAAATATCGAGAAGACATCGGAGATTGCCAGACAGATGGAAAAGATGTCTCAGGAAGTGATGCATGAGGTAGAGAGCCTGACAGCGGTGGCAGACAAGCTCAGAAGTGCGGTTTCCGGCTTCAGGACGGACGGTAATCGGCTAATGATTCTTGATATTGCCAAGGGTGACCACAGGATCTGGATAAATAAAATTGCAGAGCATCTAAGGGGCCACACCCATCTTGATTCAACCCAGTTAGCTGACCATCACAACTGTCGTCTTGGTAAGTGGTACTACAGCGAGGGGATAAAGATGTTTGGTAATCTACCGAGTTTCAGGGCCCTTGAAGAGCCACATAGAAGGGTGCATTTATTAGGAAAAGAGATTGTTGATGCCTGCAATATGGGCCATACGGAACGAGCCGAGGCGTTATTCAACGATTTGAAAAAGGAGGCAAACAGAATAATATCGTTGCTGGACTTAATCAAAAAGGAGAGCGAAAGCGGCCATATATCCCCGGAAGTGAAGTCCGAGGCTGTATCAACAGTGGAGAGTTGACAACATGGATGGTTTTAGATTCATACTGAAGATTTGATTTCTGATAACCATACTCTACCATGCACTTGCAGGACTTAAAGAATGGACCTTTTAGTCTTTATAATTCCGGTGTCAAAAATAGCTGTTCTGCTAACAGATTGTTGTCTATCAATCATTTCTATTTCAATTATCTGGTAAAAGTTTTAGAGAAGAAATATGTAAAAATATCTGTTTTTTAGTATCCTGCTTGATTAAAGTTTTCAGGAAAATGGACGATTAGTATTATTAGTTATAATTGCAGTTAGTGCTCTAATTATCGGGAAGCGTGTTAAATTCTGAGATGTTGAGGGGGGATTATG
>JALUAR010000038.1 GCA_027050975.1 Thermodesulfovibrio sp. | reverse complement strand
GAGAATGAGTTGAAGACTCCACCATACCACTCCTATGAACCTTATGCTGGATTTGGGTATTAACAGGAAGGGAGTTTCAAAATGCGAAAAAAGAAAAAAGAGATCAAAGACAGGCGCGTTATCATCGAACTGCTTGAGCAGTGCCACGTGGGAAGGCTCGGCACCACAGGCAGAGACGGCTATCCAATGGTAAAGCCTCTTAATTTTGCATATCATGATGAGAAGATATATTTCCATTCAGCAAAGGAGGGAGAGAAGATCGATGATATAAAGAGAGACAACAGGGTCTGCTTTGAGGTTGACCTGCCAATAGCCTTTCTAAGGGCAAAAAGACAACCATGTGAGGCTGAGTATCTTTACAGAAGCGTTATCATAAAAGGCAGAGCACACATAGTTGAGGACAATGACGAGAGACTTTTTGCCCTGAAGCTTCTTATGGACAAATATCAGCCAGAGGCTGACTACGGAGATTTCCTGGAGGAAAAACTCGCTATAACGGAGGTTGTAAGAATAGACATTGAGGAGATGGTTGGAAAGGAAGACCTTGGTAAAGGAAACATCAGGGAGACTGTTTTAAAGGCATTAAGGGAGAAGGTTACGTTACCCATAGTGCTTGACGCAGATACGCATGCCTGAGGGGGAACAGATGTGCAACTATCCTGATGGGGCCCGGCTAAAATGGTAACAATCTCAGGCATTGCAATAAAAAATCTGAAACGAAAGCCTTTCAGGAGCGTTGCAATCTTTCTGTCAGTATGTGTGGTGACAGCATCGTTGTTTTCGGTTGTATACATATCCCTTTCCGTACATAAAGGACTCGAAAATATTCGAAAACGTCTCGGAGCAGATATCATTGTTGTTCCTGCTGATGCCGAAGCAGTGGCAAGGACTGTCCTGCTAACCGGAGAGCCAACAACCTTCTACATGGACAGTAATGTGGAAAAACAGATAGAAAGGATTGAAGGAATAGAAAGAGTTGCAAGTGAGGTTTATTTACAAACAGCTGAATATTCAGACTGTTGTGAGATTTATTCCATTCTTCTGATAGGATTTGATCCAGAAAAGGACTTTACCATTATGCCCTGGATATCTGACAGAGCACCGGTCAGCCTCTCTTCAAAGGAGGTGATTACAGGAATGGATGTAGCATTGAATGCCTATTCCACAGGTTCAACCATCAGGCTCTATGGCATTGATTTCAAAGTTGCAGGCATGCTTGAACAGACAGGATTAAAGTTTGTTGACAACTCTATCTTTATCCCGCTTGAAAGTGTAAAGACAATGATCCTGAACTCCAGAGAAAAGAAAGAGGTAAAAATGTTATCAGCAGGAGAAAATCAGATATCCTCAGTGCTTGTCAGGATTAAAGCCGGTTACAGCCCTGCAAATGTTGCTCTTGATATTATGCATTCCGTACCAGGTGTAAAGACCATTGTAGTTAACCAGCTGATATCATCTCTTCGACAGCGATTATCCCGGGGGATAAAGAGTGTTATAATGATAGTGGTTGCAATATGGACAGTGGCTTTAATCCTTATTGGTCTGATATTTGCCATGACAGTTAACGAAAGGCAGCGGGAATTGTCGTTGTTCAGAGCAATGGGCGCAAAGCAGCGCGACATTTTCAGACTGGTCATCACAGAGGCATGGATTCTTTCCCTGCTTGGTTCTGTAGCCGGCTCACTATGCTCTATGACATTTATTTATCTTATGAGGGAATCCATAAAATCCTCTTTTAACAATCCTCTTGTTCCGCTATCTGCACCGGAATCTGTAATGCTCACCTGCTTCTGTATGCTCGTATCTCTACTGACAGTGCCCCTGACCGCTGTATATCCTGCCGTGAAATTCATGCACACAGACCCGCATGAGGCAATATATCAGGGAGGCTGAGCAGAGTGTTCCCTCAGATGGAGATTATGAATCCGGAATCTTTGTCTTTCGTTAGTGGTGGATTTGTACAGAAGCATTTCCAGCCGATAAAAATGTCAGGGAATCAGTTGATTTATACCCTTCAATTCCGCGACCATATAAATGAGGGGGGTGCCAGTGAAAACCGGTTCTGATTGTGGAAAAACAGGTTCTACTTCCTGTGTATGATATTTGCTGTCTCTGTACTTCCTGCAGCTATTGCATCAGCTTCATCATTTTCAGACAGTGGCAGGGAATCCCCTTCCTTTGTGCAATCCCCCGGGAAACACTTACCCTCTGCTGTGCTGCCAGAGAGGGCCAGGATTTCCGAAAGAATTTTTGGATTACCCGGTCTTTCAAATGTCGGACGTGTAGCACCAGGCATTTATCGGGGTGCCCAACCCGATAATGAAGGTTACCTGACCCTTTAAAAAATGGGAATCCGTACGGTCATAAATCTTCGCACACTCCATAGCGAGAAAGAAGCAGTAGAGGCAGCAGGGATGAAATCTATAGAAATACCGATAAATGTACTTAAAAAACCAGATTTAGAGACGATCAAGAAAATTATTTCTATTATGTCTGATCCTTCAAACCAGCCATTATACATACACTGTGCTCTTGGACAGGACCGGACAGGAGTTGTTATAGCTGTTTATCGCATGGAGGTGGATGGATGGTCTCTATCTGAGGCTGAGGCTGAGATGCAGGCATTCGGCTTCAATGACATCTGGTATAACCTTAAAGAATTCATCCGGAATTATTCTGCAATCTTAAAAAACGAATCTCCTGAACCGGTCGAAACCGGAATAAGGAATAAATAGAAATGGAAGGACCCGGAAAGACCACATCGGTTATGGTGCTATCTGCTGCAGCCGGTGCCGGGCATCTGAGAGCTGCCGATGCTCTTGTCACGGCCTTTAAAAACAGAGGGGTGTCGGCATGCCATGTAGAAGTACTCCAGCACACGAATTCGGTCTTTAGAAAGGCATACTCCGATCTCTATATAGAGCTTATTAACCGACAACCGGAACTTTTAGGGTTAATCTATAACGCCCTTGACCGCCCATGGCGATTTCAGAGACGAAAACAGGCATTAAATCGTCTGAATACAGGACCTCTGATTAAGCTTATCAAACAGGAGAAACCTGGTATAGCCATATGCACCCATTTTCTCCCAGCTGAAATCCTTCTCTACTTACGAAGAAAAAAAGGTCTGGATATCTCTGTTGGTGTTGTTATAACAGACTTTGACGCTCATGCCATGTGGATCTTTCGCGATGTGGACTGGTACTTTGTGGCATGCGAGGAGACCCGATTCTATCTTACAGAAATTGGAATACCATCAGATTCAATTTTTGTTACCGGTATTCCTATTGATCCTGTCTTCGCTGAAAAAAAGTCAAAGCATGACATCCGTCAACACCTGGGTCTTGATCCACACACAACAACAGTACTTGTCTCAGCTGGAGGCCTCGGGGTGGGACCGGTCGAATCCATTGTTCATGTAATACAGAAGGTTCAACACCCTGTACAGGTAGTTGTCATCTGTGGAAAAAATGAACAGCTTAAAAAGCGATTGATGACAGTATCGAATACAAGACATCCCCTGAAAGTTGTCGGTTTTACCACTGAAATGCACAGGTGGATGGCTGCATCGGACCTGTTAGTGGGAAAATCCGGAGGGCTTACCAGTTCAGAAGCATTGGCGAGTGGACTCATTTTGGTTATTGTAAATCCCGTACACGGTCAGGAAGAGAGGAATAGTGACCATTTTCTGGAGGAAGGAGTTGCAATCCGATGTAATAACCTCCCGGCGCTACCATTCAAAATTGATGCACTTCTATCGGATAAAGAAAGATTATCCAGAATGCAACAGGCTGTTAAACGGCTGGCCCGTCCATATGCTGCATCTGAGATTGTTTCAATTGTATTAGAATCGAAAGGCGTATCTGATAAGTAAAAATAAAAATTGAATGATAACGATTGGTTTCTATTCTTACCGACAGATCGGTCATTTTTTTATAAAATGGTGTATCGCCAGGGCAAGAAGGGTCTTTGCACGCAAGGATTTGCTGCAACCCAGAAAAATTTTTCACACTTTTCTGTCTCGGGATTGTAATAGTATTTTTCGATATCCCGGCATCACTTATTCGGAGAAATACCAGCTTCAACCCTGTTAGTTACCGAGTACGTGAACAAATACGGAAGGCCCAGCTCTTCTCTTAAATTGAATTTAATAAGAACGCCGGATGGATAGAAACCCTTGCACGCGTCTTTCCGCTTTCTGTATATGGTAAGCACATAGTGAGGAGTTCCCCCTTTGGATTCTTCGTCATAATGACACCAGATCCAGAAATCCTCCTTTTTGGTACAGCCTCCGCTTCCAACCCTGATGGTAAGTTCATTACGGTTGGCAAAAAGACCCATCAAAACCTCTTCAGTCCAATCAGGGGGAGGAGCAGTCATATCAATCACCAGGGCGGAATCATTCTCCGAAATCGCCGCGTTTTTGCGCCGGGCCTCTTCCCGAGCCATCTCATAATTTGAATATAAAGCGCAAGAAGAAAGTCCAGCCCATGCAATAATAATCAGGCAGCCAACAACAATCTGTCTCTTCATAGTTTTACCCCGCATATTGTTCTGTTGCCATAGACAAGCAAATTCACCACTTTCCCTGCATTATTTCAGCCCGTTTTTTCTGGTACTCCTCATCTGATATAAGCCCATCCTTTTTCAGAGCCTCAAGATCACGCAGTTTTGCTGCAAAGCTACCTTCTTCCCATCCAGCAGAGTTGTCGAATTCTGCAATTTCTATCTTTCCCTTATTTATAAGTCTTAGAGTCTTTACTGCCTGAGCAATAATGACAGAACATACGGCCGTCCAGATAAGGAAAAATAACGCGACAAAAGGCAATGCCTCACCCAGTTCATTATAAATTGCAATAAATAACCCGATTCCAAAAACAATGAACAGTGTTCCTATGACAATCTGGGCTACGAACATGGTTTTAGCAGTAGGTGGGGGCTTTACATATACCTTGCGAGACATCTATCCTCCTTTTTTAGTCTTTGTCTTTTCTTTTTCTGATTTCTGTGTTTTCAGGATAACAGAAAAACTCATATATCGGCTTTCTATCAGCATAGATAACGAATGTTCTTGAAGGCACCTTTAAACCAAGCAAACTGGATATCTCTTTTATTTTTTCGTACATTGAGTAAGAGGGGGTTATTTTTGGTGATATACCCGCGTATGCTCCAATCAGGAAATAATCATATGAAAAGGTTTTATTGTCAAAGGACTTCAGCTTGCGGCATTCTATAGAAAACCATTTAGTAAAGTTGCTTCCGTCGTTGGGCAGGATATTACAAGAAGAAAAGGTTAAATCCTTATCAGAGGCATTTATGTGTATTCTCAGAGATTTCACAGAGTCTTTATCAATTACAAGCTTAACATATTGTTTATCATCAAGTTCATATTCTCCACCTTTATCTACAACAAGCATTCCCTTATATATTTCATCTGCCATACTGACATTAATCAATATTATCTGTACCAAAACGACAAAAAAGTACAGGAAACCAATTTTTTTGAAATTATTTTTCATGAATCCTCCTTTAGCATAAAAATTGCCATGTCTTTCTATTAAGCACTCACTTTGCGTCTCAATACTATAGTGCCATCACAGGCAAGGCATAGCATCTTTCCGGCCCTGCCTCTATTAAAATCCAACTGATAAGCTATCCCTTTTATATTCGCACAAATGCACAAGGCGATCATCGGTTATTTGCGATTCAAACGAAAGTCACCAGAACGTGTCCGTTCTTATTTTCAACAATACCACAACGAAATACACAGCATGATGTTGCTACTATTAATGAGACTGTATCCTCCCTGATAGCATCTTAAAAGAGTTCACTCTTTTACATATTCACAGGAGTAAAACCGTGTCCTGCCCTTATTATCAGTTACTTTCTGTTTGACGATTACATGCTTTAGAGAAACAACTTCAATCTGGTTCTCATAAGGAAACCCCTCCCGACCAAACATCCTGACAAGTCCTGGGTCTAATACCCAGTTTCGAACTTTTGTTGTAAATTTGACAATTGGACCCTCAACCTTCAAAGTAGAATATTCGTATTCTTTCCAGGGCACCATAAATGTAACGAAACGCACTCTGTCAAAGCCTTCGCGTTTAATTAATTTAAACATCAACTCCCATGCACATTTACCAATCTTCTGCCATTTTGCAAAAGAGACCAAAACATCTACAATAT
>JALUAR010000037.1 GCA_027050975.1 Thermodesulfovibrio sp. | reverse complement strand
TGCTTAATCTGATCCATATTTTAAGTAGATTTATTTTTGAGGAAAGACGGCCAGAGGATGGGCCAGATCAGGATTTATTCAATACTTAAGAGGCCAAGGTGGGTAACAGCCGTTCCTGATTAACTTCCTTTGCTCTTACATTCCTGCAGGGCCCTTTCAACAACCTTAAGAATGTCATGGGGTGTGAATGGCTTCTCTATGTATTCGTAAGCACCGAGTTTAATAGCCTGAACAGCGGTGCTTATGGTGCCGTAACCGGTGATTATAATAACTATAACATCAGGCCAACGCTGTTTTATTGTCTTTAGCACCTCAAGCCCGTCCATATCAGGCATCTTCAGATCGGTAAGCACAATATCAAAATGTTCCTTCTCCAGAAGCTTTATTGCCTCGTCACCACGTGATGTCACAACCACTTCATAACCCTCCGGTTCCAGAACTCTTTCGCAGCTTACCCTTACAATTGCCTCGTCATCAATTACAAGAACCCTCCCTTTCATATCCTTCCTCCTTTCCTGAGGCGCTCAATCCCGTCCCTGATCTCCTCCCTCAGTAATGAAAGGACACCAGGATAGTTTATCGGAACCTCTTCGAGCATTTTTTTTACCTCTGAGGTATCAAAGATATAACAATTTTTGTCAATCCTGTACTCAAAGTAAAAATCCACATCCGGATTTCCGGCAATCAGTGAGATTAATGTAGATGTTAAGTCACCCAGGGGTTTTCTGTCAATATGGCTCCTTTTAAAGACAGCCTCTACAGTGGTTCCCTTTCCAGGCTCCGAACGAATATTCATCGAACCTTCAGCCTCAGCAGCAGACTGAGCAAGAAGGGAGATACCGAGGCCTGTCTTCTTCTGCTTTGTACTGAAAAATGGGTCCTTAATCTTTTCCATAACCTCTTCAGGAATCCCCTTCCCGTTGTCTTCAATTATAATCTTAAGTGTATCTTTCTCCGTATCTTCTTCTATAAGTATACTAACCCTTGTAGCTTCTGCGTCAATCGAATTCTGCACGATATCAAGTATATGCAGGGACAGCTCCTCCATCAAACCACCAGACCTCTACCATCTGCTCCCTTGAGAGCGAGCCGTAACTCCTCGAAAGAAGGCTTCTTTATAATAAGCTCGATCCGGCCTCTTGCAATGTCCTCAAGGTGATGAGCATCCGATGAGGTGATCCATGGATATCTCCTGTATTCACCGTATAACATATCTGCTCTATCCATAGGTGTTCTGAAAGATAGCTCAAGGGCATCGAAGTCCAGACTCTCAGGAATAAAACCCAGTTGTGTAAGTATACTGAACACCTCACGGTCTACATGAGAGGCAATTGCCAGCCCACCAAGGGTGTGAATCAGATCTATTAACTCTTCCGCGTCAAGATCGGTTGCACTTATCAGCACCTTTTCATTAAAGCCCTCAACCTCATCAAACTCGTTCACAATAACCTGCTCATACAGAAGTCTCTGATCAGATGTTTTAGGCAGTGAGCTATAAACTCTCTCCTGCAGCTGCATCAATGCCTCTGTCTCAGGGAAAATAGCTATAACATGAGCCTCTTCCGAAGTGGTTATCTCCATCCCGGGCAGAACCAGTATATCAGATTCTATTCTCATGGTGGGAAGGACATTCTCAGCCGAATTATGGTCTGTTATAGCAATAATGTCCAGTCCGAGCTCGTCTGCCTTTTTCAGGATATTTCGTGGAGTCATATCAAGCCCTGCACAGGGCGAAAGACATGTATGAATGTGCAGGTCTGCTTTAAACCTTCTCAGCATTGAGAAACTGATATAATCTGCCAGCTATCTCAAAGGATGTATGGGGTGTTGTCAGGATGGGAATGCCTTCCTCAACAGCCTTCTTCAGAGTCTCGGCCCCGGGTCTTCGGTTGTTCACCACAACAATGCCTGAAACAGACTTCAGCGATGCCACCGCAACTATATTTAGATGGGTCTGAAGGGTTATCCAAAGGTCACCCTCTTTTGCATGGGCCATAACATCACTGAGAAGATCACTCACATAGCCGCCCTTAACCTCTAAATCCAGAGACAGTTCAGGAGTCAGCACCTCCGCATCCAAAACCTCAACAAGCTCTTTAATGGTCATTACTCCTCCCTTCCGAGAAAATCTGTCTCCTTATAACCATCTCAACCCTGGTACCCTCACCTACAACAGAGTCAATATAAAACTCATCGGAGTTCTTCTTCATATTCGGTAGCCCCATGCCCGAGCCCCAGCCCATCTCTCTCACCCACTCCGGTGCAGTAGAGTATCCCTCCTGCATTGCCAACTCGATATCCTCTATCCCTGGCCCCATATCCTCAGCGATTATTCTGATCTCTTCAGGTGTTATAACATATCTGAGTATACCAGCAGTGGCATATATGATAATGTTCATCTCAGCCTCGAAGGTGGCAATTGATGCCCTTCTGACTATCTCCTTCTCAATCCCGAGGGATTGGAGAATGGACTTTAGCTCAGTGGATGCCTCACCAGCTCTGGAAAAATCTCCTCCTACTATATGAAAACTACCTTCGTAATTCTTTTCCATACTTTTATTCAGGACAGCACCTGAGCCCCCTTTCATATAGAATTCCGCAGGCAGTAAACATGGAAAAAGGTGTAATAAGGAGCGTAATCTCTTTCTCATTCGCCAGTTCTATCGTGGGTGTATCAGGCTCCTTGCCTCTTGTGAAGACCACCACCCTGATGTCCGCAATATCGGCTGTTCTTATTGCCTGCTGCTTTGTAAGTCCTGTAATCAGTACGGAACTGTCCCTTGAATAGTAAAGGACTTCGCTCATCAGGTCGGTTGCACAGGCCCAATCTATCTCCGTTTCATCAGGGAGAAACTTGGTAATCACCATTGCTTCCAGATTTTTTATGATCTCGCCTACTGTCATCCTTTTCGAGATATCCCGTATTTTTTCATTAAGGCATGAAAATTCGGCCTCTTCATTCCCACATCCCTGGCAGCTCTTGAAACATTCCATTCGTTTCTTCTAAGGGCCTCAAGAACAAACATTCGTTCCACATCCTCTACGGACTTCTCTCTTAATGCCTTTTTCAACTCCTTAAGTTCCTCCAGTTTCCTTGGTACCACTGTGGTAGTTGTGGCCTCTTCCAGGAGGCTTATATCCTCTGCCTTTATGGTTGAATTCTGGGTTATAAGGATAGCCCTTTGAATGATGTTCTCCAGTTCACGCACATTACCGGGCCAGTTGTGGGAGATCAGTTTCTTCATTGCCTCAGCTGTAATACTGTTGACCTCTTTGCCAAGCTCCTCGGAATACTTCTTTAAAAAATGGTAGGCTAAAAGGGGGATATCATCCTTTCTCTCTCTCAATGGTGGTATATGAATCGGAAATATATTCAATCTGTAAAACAGATCCTCCCTGAACGTTCCTTCCTCTACCATCCGCTTAAGATCCCTGTTTGTGGCGGCAATAAAACGGACATCAATATGTATGGTCTTTTTTGCACCGATAGGTCTGAACTCCTTCTCCTGCAGTACCCTCAGAAGCTTGCTCTGTAAGGCAAGGGGCAGATTGCCTATCTCGTCAAAGAAAAGGGTGCCACCGTCAGCCTCCTCAAGAAGCCCCTTCTTGTCGGAAACCGCTCCAGTAAAGGCACCACGTTTGTGTCCAAAAAGCTCTGATTCTATCAGCTCATCCGGCAGGGTTCCGCAGTCCACTACAACAAAGGGCCTGTCCCTTCGAGGGCTGTTATAATGGATTGCCTTTGCAACCAATTCCTTTCCTGTGCCGCTTTCGCCTGTTATCAACACAGTACTTGCCGTAGGTGCAACAGAGGATATGAGACTGAAAACACGCTCCATTGCCTGGGATTTTCCTATTATATTCTTAATATATTGTGCAGAAACCTCCTTCTTTAACCGGATGTTTTCTTCTCTCAGTCTTCTCCTTTCTATTGCACGGTCAACAAGGGAGACAAGCTCGTCCGGGCGAAAGGGTTTCTCCACATAATCATATGCACCTAATTTCATTGCCTGCACAGCGGTATTTACTGTTCCGTAGCCGGTAATTACAATCACCTCGGTGTTTGGCATAAGCTCCTTTATCTTTTTTAAAAGCGATATGCCGTCCATATCGGGAAGCTTTAAATCGGTAAGGACAAGATCAAACTCCATCTCGTCCAATAGCCGGAGGGCCTCAGAGGATGTCCGTGCCTCGGTCAATTCATAACCTGCTGGCTCAAGCAGCCTTCTGCAACTGTCTCTTACCACCTCTTCGTCATCAACAACCAAGACCTTATTGTAAGATTTATAGTTCCTGTCTTTTTCGACCATATCCTGCTAAGAAACATATAACTTCTTAATTATGCAAAATAAATCCTTCATCACCCTGACAACAAAAGAGAAATTGCCACAGTTGACCTAACCGTTACGAGAGGTTAATCAGAAGCAGAAAGATCCATCCTCCAGTCAAGCCCAGCCGATACTTGTACAAATCAAGAAATTTCACTACCTGTTAACAGGCAGCCTGATAAAGAAGCTTGTGCCCTCTCCTACTTTGCTCTTTACCCTGATATGTCCTCCGTGCTTTCTCACTATCCCATGGCTAACGGAAAGGCCCAGGCCCGTACCTTTTCCAACAGGCTTGGTTGTAAAGAAGGGCTCGAAGAGCCTGTTCATATACTCCTCAGGAATACCCGGACCGGTATCCGTAAACTCTATCTCCACATACTCTTTGCCATCCTCTTTAACGGTTCTGGTGGCAATTTTAATCTCTCCACGATCATTCATTGCATCAGCAGCATTAATCAGGAGATTCATGTAGACCTGCTCCAATTGTGAAGCATCACCTTTGATCGTTGGCAGATCAGGCGCAAGGTCTGTAATTATCTTGATATTGTGGAACTTTGCCTGATTCTGTATCATATCCAGAACATGCCGTATAGTGTCATTTATGTTTATATCCGACTTTTCTGCTGGAAGGGCCCTTGAAAAGCCCAGAAGACCTTTTATTATCTTGGAGCATCTCTCTGCCTGCTCAATAATAACCTCTAAATCCTCTCTGTCCATCTTGTTCTCAGGTGGTATTCTCTGAAGCATAAGATGGGCAAAGGTAACGATTCCAGTAAGGGGGCTGTTAAGCTCATGAGCCACACCTGCTGCCATTCTTCCTAAGGAGGCAAGTTTTTCAGTATGTATCATCTGCTCCTGTCCCTTCCTGATCTCCTCGGTCTTTCTCTGCACCTCCTCTTCAAGCTCCTTGGCCCAGTTTTCCAGTCTTTCCCTTGCCATTTTCAGCTCTTTTGTCATGGAATTAAAGGTTTTTGCCAGCATACCCATCTCATCCTTCGTCTTGATCTCTATCTTGTGATCCAGGTCTCCCTTGGAAACCTTCTCCATTCCCTCGGCAAGCAGATTCAAGGGCTTTATTATAATCTTCCAGAGGATGACGCACAGGACAACGCAGCATAGGAATGTGAAAATTATTCCAAAAGTGAGAGTTGCAATCTTCTGTTTTCTAAGTGTCCTGTCGATATCTGCAAGGGTGTAGTCTGCCTCAAGGATCCCGATTATGCCCTTCTGGTCATCATGAAAGTGGCAGAGTGAGGTGGTGCATGTCTTTTCCTTTACTATTGGCAGGGCAAATTTTAAAACTCGACTGTTCTTCCCCTGAAGTATTATCCACTTCTTGCTGACCGTCCTGTCCTTCACATCCTTCGTCCCGGATTCATGACAAAGTTTGCATGAAACTGAATTATTGTCTATCTGTTTTTTAAGATTATCTTTTCTGGCAGAAAAGGTGATTACACCGTCCGGATGGCGGTAGATATTTATGTTAACAATGTTTTCTGAGACACTTATTGACTCAAGAATATTCTGGATTACATTGGTCTGGCCTTTGAGCATGTTAACATTTAGACTGTGCTGCATCAGTTCGGTACAGACAGAAGTTTTATGGATGGCAGTATTGAGAAAATCCCTCTCTCCTCTTATGATGATCATGTACCAAAAAATGGATGAGCCTATCAGGACAAGGGTTCCAATCGCAACAATTAGTTTGATACTCAGGGAGTTACGGGACTTTTTAGCCAAAAGATCCTTGATAAAGGTCAGCTGACTTTTTAACTTTTCTGACATTTTCCCTTTTTATTATAACTCAAAAATATGCAAAATATGTATTTAATTTATCCTAAAGCTGTGACCTTAATATAAC
>JALUAR010000036.1 GCA_027050975.1 Thermodesulfovibrio sp. | reverse complement strand
ATATTATTCACTGCATTTCCGCCAGCGCCTCCCACACCTATTACCCTGATCCTGGCTGAACTGTTTCTTACCTCTTCAATCTCAAACATAAGTACCCCCTTTCTTTAGTGTAAATATTCAATTTTATTCAAACAACAAGATATCATCTCTTTAAAAATCCTTTTACCCATTCCTTCATCTTTTTCAGCACATTACCGAACATATCTCCTGAGATGGCAGGAGGTGGCTCAGCCTCTGCTCCGTAAAGCAACAGCCCAACGCCGGTAGAGTACTTCGGGTCTGCTACGGCATCGGCAAGCCCTGCAAGATGCTCTGGCATTCCAACCCTTACAGGCAGTCCAAGCACTGCCTCTGCGATGCGGTCCATTCCGCTAAGCTGAGAAGCACCTCCGGTAAGAACCACTCCGTAAACAGCACCATCATAGGCCCCAGAGTTCTGTAACTCGCCCTTTATGATGTCAAATAGTTCCTCGCATCTCGGGTTTATGATCTCCGTTATGTAACTTCTTGGTATGGTCTTTTCATCCCTTCCGGCCACCATTATCTTTACCTCGTCATCCTCCATATCGGCAAAAGGCACGGCTGTTCCGTAGGCCATCTTAATCCTCTCTGCCTCATCTACAGGGAGTCTCAGACCAATGGCTATATCGTTAGTAATATGATTGCCTCCTATGGCTACAACAGCCGTATAGGAAAGAACACCGTTTTTGTAAAAGGCTATATCCGTTGTACCTCCGCCTATGTCAATAAGCACCACACCCTGTTTCTTCTCATCCTCTGTTAATGTGGCAAGGGATGATGCAAGGGGCTCAAGCACTATGTCATTCACCGCAAGGCCGGCCTTTTCACAGCATCTTATCAGGTTCTGAACTGCGGAGACAGAACCTGTCACTATCTGCACCCTTGCCTCAAGCCTGACGCCGCTCATTCCCACAGGATTGGTAATCTCTTCCTGTCCGTCCACTATATACTCCTTGGGGATTACATGCAGGACCTCTCTGTCAAGGGGAACATAGACAGCCTTTGCAGCATCAAGTGCCCTCTCGATATCACTGTCTGTTACCTCACGGCCTTTGATTCCTACGGCTCCGTAACTCTCAAAGCTCTTTATATGCCCTCCGGCAATCCCCACATATACGGAGTTTATCTCTACACCCGATGTATTCTGAACATCCTCTATAGCCTGTGAGATGGACTCAACAGTAGATTCAATGTTCACAACAATACCCTTTCTAAGTCCATGCGATGGTGCGGCCCCAATGGCAAGAATGTTCAGACGGCCGTCTACCACCTGGCCTACAATGGCACAGACCTTCGTGGTTCCCACATCAAGACCTGCTATGATCGGTCCCCTACTCATTCAACCCCCTCTTTGATGCCCTTATAATTACCCTCCTTGAAAACCGAAGATCAATGTACTCCACAGGTATTCCCCGACGATTTATCTGGCCCTGAATCTGGACAAACCTCCTCAGTTTTTTGTCATACTCACCCTTTCCGACCTTTATAAGAAGCCCGTCAACCACAAGGACTATGTCCTCAGGCTTTTTTGCAATTATTTCAACCTTTTTGTCCGAGAAATAGTTCCCCCTGTTTATTACGGAAGCAAGTCTCAGCGCCTCTTTAAGAAGCCTTTTGTCCTCCTTCTTCAACTCTATTACCGGAAGGAAAGGTGCTGTCTTTCCAATCCGTTCAAGAACCTTACCTTCCCTGCTCAGGATGTAAAGCTCACCCTTCTTTTTCAAAAGCGCAAGAGGACGGGCCTCTTTCATCTTCACAATCAGTGTATGAGGAGGTTCCTTTCTAATGGTTACATCCTTAATCCATGGCGAATTCAACAGCCGTCTGCTCAATTCGTTGCTACTAACCTTAAAGAGGCTGTATCCCCTTTTTATTTTCATCAGTGCAATAACCTCACCACCCGTAAGATGCCTGTTTCCTATCACAACAATCCTCTGGATAGTAAACACTTTCGCAAGGGCCCTGTAGGAGAGCATCCCACCAGTAACAATAACCCCTGCGGTAAGGACAAAGATAATAATCCATCTGGAATAGGGATGGAGCAGCACCCGCAAAAGATTCCTTCTCTCTTTTTTCAACCTATTTTTCTTATTCTTTCTTCCCATTATTCTTTATTGCATCGTTAAGTATTGCCTCAAGAAGTGAGGGGAAATCATATCCCGCAAGCCTTGCTATTTTTGGCAGCAGTGATGTCTCTGTCATCCCGGGAATTGTGTTAACCTCCAACACATAAATCTTACCGTCCTCCGTAATAAGCAGATCGACCCTTGTTGCACCACTGCAACCAAGGGCATTATGGGCATTAAAAGCCACCCTCTTAGCCTCCTCATACAGATCGGTATCAAGCTCGGGAGGGAGAATATACTCCGTACTTCCCGGCGTATATTTGGCAACATAATCATAAAATCGCCTTTTTGGCCTGACCTCCACCCCACCTAAAACCTCATCTCCGAGTATTCCGATCTGAACCTCCTTTGCCCTGATGTACTGCTCAATTATTACAGGACCTCCGAATCTTCCTGCCTCGGACAGCGCTTCCTTCAGCGTATCCGGAGTATCCACAATGTTCACTCCAACGCTGGAGCCCTCTTTAGCTGGTTTTACCACCCATGGTCCCTGAAAGTCCGGCAAAACATACTCTCCACTGTCCAGCACCATAAACTCCGGGATATTCAGTCCGTGATAGAGAAAGACCTTTTTCGACATCACCTTGTTCATGGCAAGGGCCGAGGCAAGCACTCCCGAGCCTGTGTAGGGGATTCCCATTATCTCTAACATCCCCTGAATGGCCCCGTTTTCTCCCCAGCCACCGTGCAAAACCAGAAAGGCAATATCTATAGCCTCCCCTTTTAACTGGTCGTAAACATCTCCTTTAGCATCTATAAAGACCACATTGTAGCCCTTGTTTTTCAATGCATTGAAAACTGCCTCTCCACTTTTCAGAGAGACCTCACGCTCTGCCGAAACACCTCCTGCAATCACACCTATTTTCTTGTTTTTAAGCATACCAGTATAAAGCCCTTTTCACTCCTTTTGTCCCACAATCCTGATTTCCGGTTCAAGCACAATCCCAAATACATCATAAACCCTCTCGGAGACCATATCCATAAGCATCAGGAAGTCCTCTGCCCTTCCCTCTCCTGTATTTACAAAAAAGTTTGCATGCACTGTGCTGACCTCGATATCGCCGACTCTCATCCCCTTACATCCTGCCTCATCAATAAGCTTTCCGGCAGGCAGAGACTCGGGATTTTTAAAGACACAACCTGCAGACCTCTGCCCGATGGGCTGTGTAGCCTTTTTCTCCTTCAGATAAGCCTCTGTTGTTGTTTTCACCGCCTGGGGGTCATCCCTTTCAAGCCTGACATGGACACCAAGGATAATAGTTTCTTTGGGGAAACCACCCTCTCTGTAGCCCGGATTCAGTTGTCCTCTCTCATAAACCTTTAGAGCACCTCTTTCCAGAACAGTCACCCTCTGAACAACATCCATTATTTCGTACCCGAAGGCCCCGGCGTTTCCAAAGAGTGCACCGCCCATGGTACCGGGAATCCCTGCAAGGCCTTCCAGTCCTGTAAGGCCCGAATCCTTACAGTGATTTATTAGCCTCTGCAAAGGTGCACCTGTCTGTACAAAGAGCGTGACAGTGTCATCACCTTCCTGAACAGTCTCCAGCTTCTGAAACCTCTTGAGGCTGATCACACATCCTCTGACACCTCCGTCTTTTACCAGGATGTTTGTACCTCCGCCAATGATCATATACTCCATCTCTATCTCAGCCAGTAGGTCGATCAGCATCTTTAACGCTAATGTATCATCTGGCACAAGGAGATAATCCGCAGGGCCTCCTATTCTCAGCGAGGTATGCTCCTTGAGAGGAACGTTCCGGAAAACATCCCCCCTGAACTCTTTCAGGAATCTATCAAGATTATCCATTTTCGTTCCATGTAAGTTCATCCGCCACCTTCCATACATCACCTGCACCAAGGGTAAGCACAATGTCTCCCTCTCTAACCTCTTTGGATAATATCCCGATTAACTCCCTTCTGTCCGGACAATAACTAACGTTACCACCTCTTTTTCTGATACCATTGGCAAGGGCCTCTGCGGTAACACCCTCAATGGGTCTCTCTCCTGCAGGGTATATATCCATTATGTAGAGTCTGTCAACACTGTCAAAGGATTTCACAAACTCCTGAAACAGATCCATTGTTCGTGTATATCTGTGAGGTTGAAACACAACAAGTAATCGATTAAAACCACCATTTTTCACTGCCTTCAAGGTGGCCTTTATCTCCGTGGGATGATGTCCGTAATCATCGTAAACCTTTGCCCCTTTAAAAGCACCCTTGTATTCAAACCTCCTCTGAATACCGGAAAACCCTCTGAGGGCCTCCCTGATAATCTCGTCCTTCACATAGAGTTCTCTGGATACGATTATCGCTGAAAGTGCATTCAGTACATTGTGTACACCCAGAAGCGGAATCTGAAATACTCCCAGATCATCTCCCTTGTATACGACATTAAAGCTTACAACGCCTTCTCTGGATGTTATTTCCGTGGCCATTACATCTGCATCTTCCGAGAAACCGTAGGAGATGCATTTTCTATTGAGCTCTTTGGCGATATTTCTGAGATAGATATTCTCATAACAGAGCACTGACAGTCCGTAAAAAGGAACCTTATCAAGAAACTCCCTGAAGGCACTGTAAAGGGCATCCATTGTCTTGAAGTAATCCATATGCTCTCTGTCTATATTCGTTGCCACTGCCACAGTAGGTGATAGCTTAAGAAAGGAACCGTCACTTTCGTCAGCCTCTGCCACAAGGAACTCACCCCGACCGAGCCTTGCGTTTGTACCCGTGGCCTTTAATCTGCCACCGATGATAACTGTGGGATCAAGTCCTGCATGGGAAAGTATTGCCGAAATCAAGGATGTGGTGGTGGTTTTGCCATGTGTGCCTGCAACAAGTATGCTGTATTTGAGTCTTCCAATTTCGGCAAGCATCTCTGCACGTGGAATCACCGGAATGGACCTTCTCCTTGCCTCAACAACCTCTGGATTGTCTTCCCTTACCGCAGAGGAGATGACAACCACATGGGCAGAGTCTATATTCTCCGCCCTGTGCCCTATATACACCTTTATACCAAGACTCCTAAGCCTCTCGGTATTGGCAGACTCCTTCAGGTCGGAACCTGTTACCTCATAGCCGAGATTATGCAAAACCTCGGCAATACCGCTCATTCCTATCCCGCCTATTCCCACAAAGTGTATTATTCTGTACTGTTCAAACATTCTATCCTTCCAGCCCTTCCTTTAGGATATTTTTGCCAGTATCCCTGGTTTTGTTCATTGATGCCACACTCAAAGCTATATCAGCAATCCTTTTTACGGCATCGGGCCTTCCGAAGCCAACAGCCTTTCTGCTCATCCCTTCCCTCAGATCAGGAGACTCATAAAGCCTTCTGATCTCCTGGGCAAGCCTCTTGCCGTTGAGTTCGGTATTAAGGATCATGACAGCCGCACCTAATGCCTCAAGCTTCCTGGCATTTGCCTCCTGATGATTTCCTGCTGCATAAGGATAGGGAATCAGAATAGATGGCTTACCTGTAACGCATATCTCTGACAGGGTGGTTGCGCCTGCACGAGATATGACAAGGTCAGCCACTGCATATGCCTCTGGCATCTGATAGATATAAGGGGTTACCGTTCCCATAAACCCGTAGCCTCTGTATGCGTCACGGACAAACTCAAAATCCCTTTGGCCGGTCTGATGCAGAAACTGCAGTCTGTCCTTGAGATCAAGCAGATACTGAAGGGCCTCAACTATGGCCTTGTTTATCGAAGATGCGCCAGCACTGCCTCCGAAGACAAACACGGTAAACAGCCCCTCTTTTAGTGAAAATATCTTTCTTGCAGCTGCTTTGCTACCTCGTAGAATCCGTTCTCTCACGGGATTACCCGTCAGATGCACCTTATGCCTGGGGAAGTATGCAAGGCTCTCCTGATAGGTAACACAAATGGACTGTGCCACATGGCCCAGAAGCCTGTTTGTCCTTCCGGGAATGGCATTCTGCTCCAGAATTATCGTGGGTATGGACAGCAGCCTTGCGCTAAGCACCGGGGCCAGAGAAGCATATCCTCCCGAGCCCACCACAAGGTCGGGCCCTATCTCGGAG
>JALUAR010000035.1 GCA_027050975.1 Thermodesulfovibrio sp. | reverse complement strand
TTAAATAAATATCGACTCATTAAACAAAAAACTTAAATAACTTCCAAATCCAGTGATAAGGATTCAAGTGGAATGCTCAAGAATTACAAGGAAATGCAGGAAATAAAACTATTGAGATGATTTCGTGCATTTATTCCGCACATATTCGGTGACAGGAATTCAAAGAAATGGCTTGACGGCTTTACCGCAGGATCAGAACTCAAAAAAACAGCCCCGTACCCCCCTGGGGTACGGGAATTCTCTCTCAGTAAGGAGGCACAGCGTATTATACCTGGCACTGTTAAGAGAGATAGAAAATACAGGAGGTGCCTTAATTCTTTCTTATCAGAAAGACAAAGGTTCCATTGTCTTCCCTGCTGTCCAGGAGTTCGTGACCGAGACTCTTCAGCAGGGAAGGTATATCCGAGGCAGAGCCAGGATCAGTGGCTTGTACTTCCAGAACCTCTCCCGGAGACAACTCCGCTAATGCCTTTTTGGTTTTCAATACTGGCATCGGACAGTTCATCCCCTTTGCATCCAGTGTTCTCGTTACCTTGATTTCCGACATGATACCTCCTCCTTCATTATTCTGATCGTTTCGCTTCATCCAGGAAGCTATTTAAACTCACCATACTCCTGTATCACTTCGTTAATAAGATCTTCAAGGAGACGCTCCACTGCCTGGAGGACATCCCTGTCCTTGTCGTCCTTCCAGATCAGCCTTCTGTATGCCAGGTATACACGGGTCTCATCCTCCGGTAATGTATAGACCATAATCTGGTATGGACAAAAGGCTATGAAATGGGGGTTCCGCTCTAACATATTTCTGGACAGGACAGCGCTACAAAATTCCATCACCTTAGCATTTCCGAATACCCTTTTTGTTCTGTTCAGGGCTCTGCCTGTCCGTTCAAGCATTTCTCCAACATGAGATACACTTGATATCACAAGACCTCTGTCATTTAATGCCATTTTCAACGACTCCCAGACCTCATCAAATTCCGCATTAACACTCTTTATGACAACAGGTTCGTTGATCACTCCTCTCTGTATCAACGGAGCCGTACGCTGATAAGCACACTGAGACAACATCAGCAGGCTGAAAAAAGCAGTTATTAATCTTACCGTTCGAAGCATTCAGAGACTCCTCATCAGTCTCCATTGCATGAATTTGGCTCCAGCAATGGCTCCCACAAGAATAAAACTCATTGTCAGAATACTACCTATCGATAGCGTTGAAAATCCGCTCAAACCCTGCCCTATATTGCATCCCATGGCAAGTACCGCTCCGAATCCCATAAGAAGTCCTCCAAAGAGATTGTACTTAAACTGTTCAAGCGGAGGTGCCACCCAGTTGAATGTCCGGCTTATTATCGAAGCAATAAAAGCACCGAAAATGACACCGAATACGGTTGAAATTGCAAAGTTTATTGATTCGCCGGTCCAGAGAATTATATATCTGAAGGTTTGTGCATCGGCAAGAGCAAAGGTAAGACTCTTTGGTCTCCACTTCTGGAGCAGAGTGGGATCATCCGGACCTGTATAGGAGAAAGAATCGATAAGAGGGAGCGTCTTGAAGGCAAGGCCGTTTAGCCACCATGCCAGCACAATGGTAAGACCAATGGCTATACCTGATAGTGGCCACTTCCATCCCCACCATTCGGACTCCTTAGGTGCCTTTAGCATGAAAACAACCAGAACCACTTCAATTGCAACGATCACAATCCAGGATGGAATACCGTTAAGAATCTCAGGAATGTATTGAGACGACATATCCACTGTTAACCTGTTGAAATAATCCACTCTTAACTTGGCTGTAATACCCCAGAGAGTAGCTCCTGAGGAGAAGATAAAGGCCATGACGCTTACAAGCCCTCCCAGGTTTCCCTCTGCAGACCTGACAAGTATTCTGCTTGCACAGCCTCCAGCATACACGATTCCAACTCCAAAGATAAAACCACCGACAATATAACTAAGCCATGTAAAAGGTGATGACAGATATATGCTATAACTTATGTCAACATAACCGGTCTTGTACAATATCTGTGTGCCAAGTATGGCGACAAAAAGGGCCATGGCATAAGATCTTGTCTGTGTCATATCTCGAGTCGTCACAATACTGTGGCAGGCTGCAGCTATGCAGAACTTTGACCTCTGAACAACCGCTCCCATCAACGCACCGATTATGAAACCACCGATAATAACGATCCTGCTTATCGAGGCTTTGATTGCCTCGATCTGTTCGTCCGAAAGACTTTCAACATCAAGAGAACCGTATCCCTTGAGTTTAAATATAAGATAGATGACCCAGAGCAATCCAGCCAGAATCAGTGCAATAATAAATCCTTCCCTTGACCTCTCACGCGACATTCCTTTCCTCCTTTTAGTTTACTCATTTTTTCTTTTACTCTGTTAACAGCATTTTTCGTGCCAGGAAAAAACAGGAAAAAACATCGATATTTCTATGGTGTATGTACAAAATCGAACAAACACTTTTTTCTGACTGTTCTTTACAGAACATCTTCCTGAACAGTCCATACCACCCCAGCAAATCCTTATCCAATGAACTGGGGTAATTAATTATATTTTCCCTGTCTCACAATCTTTCCGATTAAGACTGGCTAACTTTAAGGAAGGAAAACTAAAGGAGCTTGTACTTAACCATTTTGTTTCTTAGCTGCCTTCTGGTAATACCCAGCCTTTTTGCAGCTCGTGTCTGGTTCCAGTTCTCTGCTTCAAGGGCATTAATGATAACAGCACGTTCTACCTCGGAGAGTGTTAAATCCGACAGCCCGCTTATATCTTTTTGAACGGTCTTTTTCTCCTCCGACACAACGGCAGATATCTTCTTTGGCAGGTCTTTCAGGACAATAGTCTCATACTTTGCAAGCACTATCGCCCTTTCGATAGTGTTTTCCAGTTCTCTGATATTCCCCGGCCAGGGGTATTTCAGAAATGCCTCCTTTACACTCTCTTCCACTCCCGTGATAAATTTCTTGTTCTCCTCGGCATACTTACGGATAAAATGCTCCACAAGCAGCGGGATATCCTCTTTACGCTCTCTGAGAGGTGGCATCTTTATCGGTATTACATTTAACCGATAATAGAGATCCTCTCTGAATCTTCCTGCCTCCACCTCCTCTTCAAGGTCCTTGTTTGTGGCTGCAATTATCCTGCAATCAGACTTGATTGGCCTTGTACCGCCTACTCTGTAAAATTCTCTTTCCTGAATGAATCTTAAAAGTTTTATCTGCATCATAATCGGCATCTCGCCCACCTCATCAAGAAACAATGTTCCACCGTCAGCGATCTCCGCTTTTCCCTTTTTCTGTCCCAGAGCACCTGTAAAGGCACCGGCTTCATGGCCGAAGAGTTCATTTTCTATTAACTCCTCGGGAATGGCCGCACAGTTTATTGCTACGAAGGCAGCGTTCCTTCGTGGAGAGAGATTATGTATTGCTCGTGCTACAAGTTCCTTTCCCGTACCGGACTCACCAGATATCAGTATGTTAGCACGACTGTTACTGACCACTTCTATTGTAGCAAGTACATCTTTTATTGCTTCGCTTTCGCCGATGATCCCGTACCAGTTTTCGCTTTTCTTTTCCCCGCTCTCTTTAGGTAACACCTTGGAGTGCAGAAGGGTGTGTCTTACTATTGCCAGCATTTCATCAAGGTCTATGGGCTTCGTTAGATAATTGGCTGCTCCGGCCTTCATTGCCTCTACTGCGTTTTCTATGCTTCCGTAGGCAGTAATTATAATCACCGGGATTTCGGGATTCTCCTCTTTTATCCATTTCAGAAGATCAAGACCTGACTTGCCGGGCAGTCTCATATCTGTCAGCACAAGATTAAATTCCATATCTGAAAATCTGGAAACAGCCTCCTCAAAATTCCTTGCTGTTTCAACATGAAATCCCTCTCCGTGGAGGAACTTCTTAAGCATCCTCAGTATGTTTCTTTCGTCATCGACTACTAATATCTTTTCCATCTCTCAGTCCTTCCCTTTCAAACAGGGAGATTTCATCCTTTCCTTCGCCTCTGTAAATGGGCAATTTTATGTAAAAGTATGCACCTCTTTCGGATTTTCTCAGCTTGATCTCACCGTGATGAGCCAGGATTATTTTATAAACAGTTGCCAGCCCCAGACCGCTTCCGTCACTTTTTGTGGTAAAAAAGGGTTGAAAGATCTTCGATGCTATCTCGTCTGCAACTCCTGGACCCGAATCCTTCACATGAAGTTCCAGCCATCTGTCCGTTACCGTATAATCCACTGTTATCCATCCTCCATCTTTCACAGACTGAATCGCGTTGATAAATAGATTCATAAAGACCTGTTTCAGCAGAGCAGGGTCTCCCATAACAAGAGGAAGCCCCTGCTCTGTCTTGTATCTTAAGGTAACAGAGAGTTCCTCAAGGTCAGGCTCCAGAAGTTCAGCAACCCTATCAAGAACACTGACGATGTTACATGGTGCCAATGACGGAACCGGCAGTCTTGCAAATCTGAGAAAGTTGTCTGCCATCATCGACATCTCAACAGCCTCATCCTTTATTATCTCGATATATTCGTGGATTTCAGAAAGGTTTTTCGAGTGTTCGATTCCGGATATGGCACCCCGTATAGCATAAAGACTGTTTCTGATCTCATGGGCAATCTGTGCTGACATTTCACCTATGGCAGCCATACAGGTAAGCTTCTCCTTCTCCTCCGAAACACGTCTGAAATCCGAGAGATACCTTCTGAGAGTATCCAGCATATGATAAAAGGCATGTCTCAATTGTACGGTCTCATCCTTGTAAACCGTACCTTCTCCATTGCTGTCATCCGCAGTAGAGATCTCTTTCTCAAACTCCTCAATCTCCCTTGAAAGGGTACTGATTGGTCGAGTTATCAGCAGAGAGACCACATAAGAGCCACCAATACCTACAGCAAATATCACCAGAGAGAGATAAAAAAGCTGTACAATTGTTTTTTTGAAATCTCTTTCAAACGCCTTGTTTTCGGAGACAATGTCAAAGGTGAGTTCCAGAGCGCCGAGTGTATCACCATCTATCTTGATCGGAAGAAAAACGCAGCATGATGACCGTGTCTCCTGCAACGAGTCTTCCATCGAAGCATCGCTATTCAGTCTCTGCAAAAGTCTCTCTTCAAAACTGCCTATCTCGTTAATTCTGTCAGATGCAATAACAATCCCTCGGGCATCTATTATCTTAGCGCTTTTTATCTGCCCCGAGGATTTGAGCTGACGAATCTGTTCCATAAGGAATCCATAGTCATTGGAAACAATGGCATCAGATGCGGTAAGGGCCAGTTTTTCAGCCACACTGAGATGGAACTGTTTACGCTGAAGAAGGAGATTCTTACGAGCTGAAGAGAGAACAATAATGCTGACTGAGATGTAAATTACAACTATCAGCAGCATAACATAAAGTATTCCCTTGGTCTTTATGCTTGTCCGTCTGTTTAATTCCCTGAAAAACCGCATGCCATTACCCAACAAAATCTGTCATTTTTTTCGTCGGTAATACTTCCTGAGGGTTTCTCCGATTACCCTTATAAGCCTGTCATCAATCCCCCTGCCTGCTGCCAGCACCCAGCCGGGTAGCGGCTCTGTTTTCTCTATGACCCTTATGCTGTTTATGTCTATATCTTCCTTAATGCCATCAAGCGAAGCATGGTTCACAAAACCGGCATCCAACTTTCTCCGATACAGATGCATAATCACATTTTCATAGCTACCCAACTCGACAAACCTGACCTTGCTCGGCGAAAGCCCTCTGCGCTGAAGCAACTCCCTCTGAGCAAGATATCCGTCATCCGAGTACACGGAAGTTATCCCTATGATCTTTCCTTTCAGATCACCTATATCTGTAATACCGCTATCGGCTCTTACGATAATAACTCCCCTTCTCTGCCCCGGCTTATTATCCAGGGATATACTCCCTATCTTTTTTACAGAACTCATCCGATAGAGTCTGTTGTTTTCGATAAATAGCGCGCTTTCTGTTTTCCGTTGTATTCTGATAAACTCCTCCGCACTTTGCGGTACTATTATCTGAAATTGCAGACCCGTCTCCTCTGAAAGATAACGGATCAAAGGATTTAGCTTTATAAATATCTCCGGCTCGAAATATGCGGGCTCAACAAAGAGTTTTATACTGTTTTCTCTTTTCGGTATAGGAATCTACTTCGAATCCCCCTCCTTATTTATTCTGTTGATTAAAATTTTAACAATATCGTAATGA
>JALUAR010000034.1 GCA_027050975.1 Thermodesulfovibrio sp. | reverse complement strand
TGCTGCTTGTTCCTTGCCTCTTGCACGGGCTTTCGTTCCCTTCACGGCTGCGGGGCAGCGGGGGAATCACCACCGAAGGAGTCATCAGTCTTCTGTCAGGAGTCAGGGGGTAAGTAAAAAGAATTAAAAATCCCTTCCCCTTACTTATGACTTATGACTTTTGACTCCTGACTCCTGACTCTTGACTCCCTTTGGGGTTACACCCCTCTTCCTCACATCCGTCTGCTGTCTTTTGAGGAAAATCCTCTCAGACAGGATTACCTATTTTAAAAACAATTCCGAAAAGTTTGTCAATTTATGCACTCTTGTCAGGCCACTCACATTCATCATAAAGCACACATTCTCCGCAGCGAGGCTTTCGTGCCTTACAGACCTCTCGGCCGTGAAGAATCATAGCCAGGGTAAAGGGAGTCCACTTACTTTTTGGCATCTGCCTCATCAGTTCCATCTCTACCTTTTCCGGATCCTTCGTATTTACAAGTCCCAGTCTGTTACTGACTCTAAGGACGTGGGTATCCACAGCAATTGCTGGCTTTCCAAAGGCACTCCCCAGAACCACATTAGCAGTCTTCCGACCAACACCAGGTAGTTGAGTCAACTCATCAAGGGTATCGGGAACCTTGCCTCCGAATTTTTCAACAAGCATCCTGCAGCAGTTGATTATCTGTCGGGCCTTGTTCTTGTAAAATCCCGTGGGCTTGATCTCCTGCTCAAAGGTCTTCAGATCTGCTCTGGCGTAATCCTCTGCTGTTTTGTACTTTTTGAAAAGATCCTTTGTAACCTCATTGACCCTCTTGTCAGTACACTGCGCAGAAAGAATGGTAGCCACAAGCAGTTCAAGAGGATTGTCGAAGTTCAGGGCGATCTTCGGTTTGGGATATTTTTTCAGTAATAGTTCCGTTATCTTTTTTGCATCAGCCATAACAGCACATGCCAACTCTAATCGCTGGAGTTTACTCCTCTTTCAAAATCACCACATCTATTTTTCCTTTCAGGGCGTTGGCAAACTTTTCCGCATCAGACTCCGTACCAACTATTGAACCGTAATGCATGGGGATGGCTATCTTTGGTTTGATATCCAGGGCAGCCTGTACAGCCTCATCCGCTGTCATTACATAAGTACCACTTACTGGCAGAAGTGCAATATCTATATTCTTGAATTCTTTCATCTCCGGGATATAATCGGTGTCTCCGGCAATGTATATACGATTGCCGTCAACTGTAAATATGTAACCGACCCAGTTTTTATCCTTTGTATGAAACTCCTTGTTTGTATTGTAAGACGGTACAGCCTCAATAATCACTCCTTTTACCTCTATTTTGTCGCCCGGTTTAACGGTCTTTATGTTTCCCTTGAGCTTGGATGCACAGTCCGGAGTGGCTACTATCACGGTATCCTCTGTCTGTATTTTCTGGACATCTTCAGGAGAGCAATGGTCAAAATGCTCATGGGTAATCAGTATTATATCCGCCCTGTCAGCGGCTTTCAGTTTAAAGGGATCAGTAAAGATGGTTACATCCTTGCCCACAATCTTAAAGGTATCATGCCCAAGCCAATGGATATTCTCAATCATACTCATAACCTCCTTTGCATATATATTTTTTGTAAATAAGGTTAGTAACAGTAGGCAGTACCAAAGCAAACGTCGTCTCATCTCCACCCCTCCTTTGAGTTTATTATATCATAGTACTATCGCTGCATTACTGTTTGATAAATTGAAACATTTTGGTAGAGGGAACACATCAAATTTTCCTGAGACCAGCATTAATGGTTACGTCTCGAGCCTGTGAATTTTAAGAAAGTTCGTCTTTCCCTGAACCATAAGAGGAGATCCGGCAACTATCACAACCGTATCACCCTTTTTTGCTATTCTTTTCTTGCTCAGAAAGGTCTCCAGCTCTTTTAACATCTCATCAATACTTTCAAGGTGCCTCATCAGATACGGCCTTACCCCCCAGTACAGAGACATTCTTCTCATCACCACCTCGCTCGGGGTAAAGGCTATTATCGGTACGTGTGGTCTGCACTTTGATACCAGCCTTGCTGTAAAACCTGAGCTTGTAAAGGCAACAATACATTTGGCTGAGACATCCTCCGCTGCCCTTACAGATGCATCAGCCACGGCAAAACTGATCCGATCATCATCCTTTAGTCCGGGTATAGTGCAATGCATCATTGAACCGGTCCTGAAGAGATGTTTTTCCGTTGACTCTATAATCTTGTTCATCATCCTGACAGACTGAACCGGGTACATACCGGTAGAGGTCTCGGCTGACAACATGAGGGCATCGGTACCGTCAATTACCGCATTTGCAACATCGGTTGCCTCTGCCCTTGTAGGCATTGAATGCTCTCTCATTGATTCAAGCATCTGCGTAGCTGTAATCACCAGTTTTCCCTTCTGATTGGCCTTTGCTATCAACTCCTTCTGGACGATGGGAACCTCCTCTGCAGGTATCTCAACTCCGAGATCGCCTCTTGCAACCATGATACCGTCTGCAACATCCAGAATCGCATCTATATGGGTCAGGGCCTCGGGTTTTTCTATCTTGGCTATCACCGGTATATTGGCGCCTCTATCATTTATATAAGACTTAATCTTCTTTACATCTCTGACGTTTATAACAAACGATAGTGCTACATAATCCACACCTATTTTGAGTCCGAACTCAAGGTCATCCCGATCTTTGTCTGTAAAAGGACTTAAAGAAATTTTAGAGTCTGGAAGATTAACTCCCTTTTTGCTTTTTAGCAGCCCACCTTCCTTTACTTTTGCATCCAGAGCACCTCTTCGCCTTTTTGTTACTACAACCTTTATAAGACCGTCATCAAATAAAACCCTGTGCCCCGGCTTAACATCTCTTAACAGGGCTGGATATGATATGAAGACCTCCTGCTCTGTACTCAGACCCGCACCAGGTTTAAGTAACAGAGGCTGTCCCTTCTTGAGCAGGACGGCACCATCCCTGACTTCACCAACCCTTATCTTGATTCCCTGAAGGTCCTGCAAAATGGCAACAGGCAGACCCAGCTGATTACTTAACCTCCTGATCTTTTCAAGATATTTTGCATGCTCCTTTTGAGTGGCATGTGAGAAGTTCAGCCGCGCAACATCCATGCCCGCCTTTATTATTGAAGAGAGTATGTTTTCGGACGATGTGGCAGGTCCCATGGTACATATTATCTTGGCCCTTTTCATAATCTTACCCCACCCTTTCTGTGGTAAATAAAATTCCTTCCTTTTCATCTGTCTTGCACTGAATATGATACATGCATCCCTCCCTGGAAGGATAATCGGATCTGTAATGTGCGCCTATGCTGCATCTTCTTCTTATTGCAGTCTCTGTTATGACAGTTGCTGTCTGATGCATATTCTTTAGCTCCAATGACCTCCTGTCCAGAAAACTGCCTCGTACTGCCTCTCCTATGCTTTTCAGTTCGTCCCTTGCAAGGGAAAGGGATTCATTGCACCTGATTATCCCCACTCTCTCCCACATGACACGACGAAGTCTTGTCCTGATTTCACTGTAGTTATCGACAGTTATATGATTTTCTTCATCTTTTACTTGAAGCAATTCCAATTCCTCGTCAATACATATTGATGCGGATTCACCGGCACGTTTTCCGAAAACAAGCCCTTCAAGAAGACTGTTACTTGCAAGCCTGTTGGCACCATGAACCCCTGTACAGGCAACCTCACCTGCAGCGAAGAGCCCGGGAACCGATGTTTTACCATTTATATCAGTTTTAATTCCTCCCATAGTATAATGTGCTGCCGGCGAGACAGGTACTCTATCCCTGGTGATATCAATATCATAAATAAGACAGGTTCTGTAAATCCTGGGAAATCTCTTTTTTATAAAATCACTATCCAGGTGTGTAAGGTCCAGATATACATGCGTACTTTTAGTTCTGACCATTTCCGAGATTATCGCACGCGAGACCACATCTCTTGGTGCAAGTTCGGCCTGGGGATGATACCTTTCCATAAATCTCTCTCCGTAGATATTTCTTAGCACCCCTCCTTCGCCTCGCATTGCTTCACTGAGAAGAAACTGCGGAGCATTAGGTGCATACAGAACAGTAGGATGAAATTGAACAAATTCCATATCCTCAAGCACTGCCCCTGCCCTGAAGGCCATGGCCATACCATCAGATGTAGTGACAGAGGGATTAGTTGTTCTTGAAAAGAGCTGTCCAGCTCCTCCTGTGGCAAGCACGGTTGCGCGAGCAAAAATATAATGTATTTCATTGTCCTTAAGGCACTTGGCACCTATGCACCTGCCCTCATCATTCACAATAAGGTCTATTGTCATTGAGTAGGGAAATCGTTTGATATTGTTATAGCTCATTACCTTGTTGATCAGAACCCGTTCTATCTCTTTTCCGGTGGAGTCACCATGGGCATGAAGTACCCGTTTGCGAGAGTGTGCAGCCTCGAGGGTAAAATCAAGTTTACTGTCAATGCGGTCAAACTCTGCTCCCCACTTGATTAACTCTAATATTCTGTCAGGCCCCTCCTCAACAAGGACCCTCACGGCATCCTCTCTGCAGAGACCATCGCCAGCCCTGATGGTATCCTCAAAGTGTATGCCCACTTCATCCTCGTCACTAAGGGCAACAGCCACACCTCCCTGGGCATACTCTGTGCTGGATTCCTCCAAAACTTCCTTGGTAACTACAAGCACCTCTCCGTAAGAGGCGAGCTCAATGGCAGCCCTTAGCCCTGCCACACCACTACCAATAATAAGAAAATCCGTCTTTATAGTCTCCATAAGTGAATAATTATATCACATTATTAATGGGTATTGGCCTTGCCTTTTCAAAAATGTTCCTGATAAAGTAACAATTATGAGAATAGCTGTTATCGATGGCCAGGGTGGCGGAATTGGCAGTCTAATCGTAAAACGAATCAGGGAGACCTTTGGTGATGAAATCGAGGTAATGGCCCTGGGAACGAATTCAACAGCTACCACAGCTATGATGAAGGCTCGGGCAAACAAAGGAGCTACCGGAGAGAATGCTATTGTCTTTAATGCCTCTCGTGTGGATATCATAATCGGGCCCATCAGCATTGTACTTGCCAATGGGATGCTCGGAGAGCTTACTCCCAGGATGGCAGAGGCTATCTCCTCGTCACCGGCAAGAAAGATACTTCTTCCGCTTAATCAGGAAGGCGTGGAGATAGTCGGGCTTCAGTACGAACCTCTTCCACATCTTGTTGAAAAAGTGATAGAATGTATCAAAGAGAAGGTTAATAAATAAATGCATACAACTTCAGGAAAGAAATGAAAGAAGGAGGTCTGTGATGTGTGAGGCCAATGCATATATCTATGATGATGGTGAAGAAAAACTTTACCTTGAGAATGTTGATATTCTGAAGCCAGAAGGTGACAAGATATACCTCAGAAACCTCTTTGGAGAACAGAAGGAGTTCGAGGGCAGGATTAGAGAGATATCTCTCATCAAACACAAAATAGTACTGGAGAAAAAATGAACAGAAAAAAAACAGTTCTTATAACCCTTATTTTCCTGGTAGTAGCCTCTTTCTTCTTAAAAAATCCCTCCGCTATATATGCCTTCGGAGGATGTGAGCAGGACTGTCTAAAATGTCATACCCTCAATGAGAAAGAGGCTGAGGCTGTTTTAAAGCCCCTCATTCCCGATATAAAAGTGATTTCTGTAAGAATGGCACCCGCTAAGGGACTTTGGGAAATAATACTTGAATCAAAAGGCAAAAAAGGGCTTGCCTATGTTGATTTCTCAAAGGAGAATATAATCTTAGGTCAGATTGTCAAAATAAAAACAAGGGAAAACCTTACAAGAAAAAGACTCATTGAGCTTAGCAAGGTTGACTTCGCCAAGATCCCCCTTGAAAGGGCTCTGCTTTTAGGCAGATCTGATGCAAAATTCAAGATAGCGGTATTCGATGATCCGGACTGACCCTTCTGTGCGAAACTTCATCAGGAGATGAAGAAGGTGCTGACAAAGAGGAATGATATAGCCTTTTATATTTTCCTTTTTCCTCTGAAGATCCACAAAGATGCATACAGGAAGTCCAAGACAATTCAATGCAAAAAATCCATTGAACTCCTGGAAAAGGCTTTTAAAAAAGAGTCTATTCCTGACCCGGACTGTGATACCGATGAAATCGACAAAAACATAAAACTGGCTGAAGAGCTTGGTATTACCGGAACTCCGGCTATCATCTTTCCCGACGGAAGACTGATAAGCGGTGCAATTAAGGCTGATGATATTATCGGATATAT
>JALUAR010000033.1 GCA_027050975.1 Thermodesulfovibrio sp. | reverse complement strand
GCTTCCTCCCTATACTTAAGGATTTAAAAAAAAGACATAAAATTTTAATTACATACTTCTCTCCGAGAGCAAAGGAGTTTTTAGAAGGTAAAAAAGAATATTACGATTCGTTTTTTTAGTTTACCTTAGATGTTATTTTCTTTATTTCACAAACTTTTCGGTAAAAATGTAGTCATTCGTCTTCTGCGATGAATGACAGCTTATGCAACTGCTTACCTTGCCTGATGCCACAGGCTTACCTCCGGGTGCATACTTAGCCCAGAACCAATCACCTGCATTATGGTTGTAACCCTTCACTTTGTACATTACAAATATCGCGGTGAGTTTCTTCATTGCATTGTAATTTTCCGTAACAATAAGGGAGCCGTTCACCATGGGCTTTCCGGCATTGATTGAAAATAGCGCATTCTCGTTAACATAGGTAGTGACATAGTCAAAAGGTGCCTTACCTTTGGTGAGTCTTCCTTTGCCAGGCCATAGCTCCCAATTCTTGTACGAATCCTCTACCGAGATATATTTGTATACCGCATCGGCATAAGGACCGGGAAGTGCTACCACGCTCTCTGCAGGCATGGTTTCATGTATGGCTTGTGCTCCGGGTATTGCTATCAACTGAAGTAACACAAATATTACAAACACCGTTTTCTTCATTATTACCTCCCCCTTTTTGTGCCCATCAAAGGCATATTGCTTTAGGATGAAATCCTGATATAATTACATTATAAACCATTTCCTATAGATAGGTTACAAATTATAATATTTTATTTCTGCTTATTCCTGTATCTTTTATTGTAGGATTTGACCTTTTAACAGAAAAACTGATAAATTAGTATAGCAGGATTAATCTCCTCTATAGAGGAGAAAATTTTATATACAGAGTGGTTTAGCCACTCTTTTATTTTTAAAAGGGATGTCACAGAAGCAGGCAATCAAAAAAAAGGTTACAGAGCTCGCCCAGGAGGCCGTAGAGGTGGCTGGAGTTGAGCTTTATGATGTGGAGATTCTGGGTCAAACAGGAAAAATGACATTAAGAATAACCATTGATAGTGAACAGGGGATAACCATCCAGGACTGTGAAACTGTGAGCCGTCAGCTGGAGGCTCTCCTGGATATAGAGGATCCAATTCCCGGTTCGTACACACTGGAGGTCACCTCTCCGGGAATAGACAGACCTCTCAGGAATATTAAAGAGTTTAAGCGCTTTACTGGCAAACTTGCAAGGGTGGTTACAAAGGAACGAATTGATAACCAGACCTTCTTTATAGGAAGGATTCAGGAAGTGGATGACGATACAATTGTTCTTAAAACTGACAAAAAGATTGTAAAGATACCTTATAATATAATATCAAAGGCAAATTTGGAGATAGAACTGTGAATAAAGAATTCTGCTATATAATCGATCAGATCTGTAGAGAAAAGGGCCTCTCGAGAGAGAAGGTGCTTAAGGCACTGGAGTCTGCCCTTTTGAGTGCAGCCAAAAAGAAGTTCGGCGGCAAGAGAAACATCGAACTCACAATTGACCCTGAAACCTGTGCAATTAATGTCTCTGCCATCAAAAAGGTGGTAAAGACCGTTAGCAATCCCAGGGAGGAGGCAAGCATAGAGGAGGCCCGTGAGATCAATCCCGATGTGAATGTGGGAGATATCATAGCAGTACCCGTAGAGCTTCATGATTTTGGCCGTATTGCAGCTCAGACAGCCAAACAGGTAATCTTCCAGAAGGTAAGAGAGGCTGAAAGAGAGGCGATTTACCAGGAGTTCAAGGACAAGGCCGGTACCGTTGTAACAGGTATTATACATCGGAAGGAAAAAGGTATTTACTACGTTAATCTTGGCAGGGCCGAGGCTATTTTGCCCAAGAGGGAGACCCTACCCGGCGAAAACCTCAAAAGGGGTGACACCGTAAAGGCATATGTAAAAGATGTAAAAATCACCTCAAAGGGCCCGGAGATTTATCTCACTAGAACTGCTCCGGAGTTTGTTGCCCAGCTATTCAAGATGGAGGTTCCCGAGATAGAGGATGGCATAGTGGAGATCAAAAAGATCGTAAGAGAGCCCGGAGAGAGAACCAAGCTTGCCGTTATCTCCCATGACCCCTCCATAGACCCCATCGGTGCCTGTGTAGGTATGAAGGGCACCCGTGTGCAGGGTATTGTCAGGGAACTGAGAGGAGAAAGGATTGACATTATTCCCTGGAGCGATGACCCCAGAATGTTTATTGCCAGGGCACTTACACCTGCCACTGTGGACAGGATAGGCATAAACGAAGAGGACAGAACAGCCATGGTTGTAGTCAACGACCAGCAACTCTCTCTTGCAATAGGAAAGAGAGGGGTTAATGTAAAGCTTGCCATGAAACTCACAGGCTGGGATATCGATATAATCAGTGAGTCAGAGTATGCAAAGATAAAGCAGGAGGAGGCTGAAGCCGCCTTTGGCGGGGAAAGCCCTCCCTCAGGTGAATAACCAGGAGAAAACTCTCAGAAAATAATCTGTGAAAAGAGACCTCAACGAGTATCCCGTACAGTACGTAAAGGGAATAGGTCCAAGAAAAGCAAAACTCCTTGCCCGCCTCGGTATCAAAACCATTTATGATGCCCTTTATTACCTCCCCTACCGTTACGAAGACAGAAGAGCAACGCCAGAGATACGCTCCCTCAAATACGAGACCCTTCAGACCGTTACGGGCAAGGTTGTTTCTGCCGATCTGAAGGAGACAACAAGGAAGAAAATGAAGATCTTCGAACTTGTAATAAGCGACGGAACCGGTCTGCTTACTGCAAAATGGTTTAATCAGCCATACATGAAAAAGGTTTTCAAACCCGGCAAAAAAGTGATCCTCAGTGGTATTGTAAAAAGGGGCTTTAACTGGGGTGCGGGGTTTGAGATGCAAAATCCCGAGTACGAGATAATAGATGATGATTCGGATACCCAGAATATTCACACATCCAGAATTGTTCCCATCTACAGGACCACTGCTGGAGTAAGTGCAAGGGCCCTCAGGTCAATGATGCACTCCATAGTAAATTTTGCCCTACCCTCGGTAGAGGACTATATGCCTGAGGAGATTCTCAAACAGTATAGCCTCCCGCCTCTCAGGGAGGCACTTCGGAATGTCCACTTTCCCGAAGATGGAGACATTGAATCCCTCACCAGTGGTACGAGCCCTTATCATCAGCGTCTGTCTTTTGACGAACTCTTCTTCCTCCAGTCAGGGCTTGCGATTCTGAAAAGGGGACAGTCCCTTGCCAGAGGGATATCATTCAATCCCGAGGGCAGACTGATTCAGAGGCTGCTTGAAATTCTACCTTTTAAACTTACCTCGGCACAGCAGCGTGTGATAGAAGAGATTCTTGAGGATATGAGAAAGCCAACCCCGATGAACAGACTGATTCAGGGCGACGTTGGTTCGGGAAAAACAGTGGTTGCCCTCATGGCAATGCTTCAGGCCGTTGAAGCAGGTTATCAGGCTGCAATAATGGCTCCGACAGAACTGCTTGCCGAACAGCACTATATGAATATACATACTCTTATAGACCGTCTCAACCTCAGATGCGAGCTTCTAACGGGAAGTCGAAAGGATCGTCCCCTTGAAGAGATAGCCTCGGGTGAGGTAGATATAATAGTAGGCACCCATGCCCTCATCCAGAAAGAGGTTCGGTTTAATAATCTTGGGCTGGTGGTGATAGACGAACAGCATCGATTCGGAGTCATGCAGAGGGCATCATTGAGAAAGAAGGGTTTCAACCCTGACGTCCTCGTAATGACAGCTACCCCCATACCCAGAACCCTCTCGTTAACCCTCTATGGTGACCTGGACTACTCGATCATTGATGAACTGCCGCCTAACAGAAAGCCCGTGGTAACCAAGCTCTTCAGACCGGAACAGAAACATCTCATATATAACTTCATAAAATCCGAGATCAAAAAGGGCCGTCAGGCCTATGTGGTCTATCCTGTGATTGAGGGCTCTGAAAAGGTGGATCTCAAGGACGCGATGCAGGGGAAGGAGAAGATGCAACATATATTCCCGGAGTTCACAATCGGCCTTATACACGGGCGTATGAAACCTCAGGAACGGGAGGAGACAATGAACCTCTTTAAGGAGGGTAAGATAGACATCCTTGTGAGCACAACGGTTATAGAGGTAGGTGTGGATGTGCCTAATGCCACATTAATGCTTATTGTTCATGCAGAGAGATTCGGTCTTGCCCAGCTTCATCAGCTGAGAGGACGCGTGGGAAGAGGCAACCACCAATCCTACTGTTTTTTACTTGCCTATGGTCGGCTCTCAGATGAGGCATGGAGAAGGCTTCAGGTAATGGTACGGCATTCGGATGGGTTTAAAGTGGCTGAGGAGGATTTCAACATTCGTGGTCCCGGTGAGTTCTTTGGCACAAGACAGTCAGGAATGCCTGATCTTAAGACAGCAAACCTGCTGAGAGACGTAAAACTGCTTAAGTTTGCACGTAACGAGGCATTCCGATTAATCGGCAGCGACCCTTCAATGTCCAGAACCCCCTCCCTCAGGGCAATGATCGAAAGGTTCTGGAAGGATAAAATCGAGATATTCAGAACCGGTTAAAGGAGGCAAAGATGAATTTGGTTACAGTAAAGGAGTGGTTTCAAAAAGGGATAAAAAAGCTCAAATGGTTCGCATCTTTGATAAGTGAACGGCTTCATGTGGAACTTGCCATCATTAAAGTACTTAATAACATGGAAGAGCTAAAGGCGAAAAGACAGAGGATAATGATAAAGCTGGGAGAAAGGCTCTACCAGTTGAAGGATTCCCCTGAATACACTATACTATCTGATAGCGAAATCAAAGAGCTTTTTAAGGAGATTGCGGAGATAGAAAAGCAGATGGACAGTCTCAGGGAAAAGGCCGATGCATTGAGTAAGGTGGGAGATTGATGCTATACGTTATTGTCTTTGTCTTCGGATTGATTGTGGGCTCTTTTCTCAATGTATGCATTCACCGCATTCCCAGAGAGGAATCGATAGTAAGGCCTTCGTCAAAATGCCCCAAATGCGGCAGTCCGATAAAACCATGGGATAATATTCCTGTCATCAGCTACATACTTCTAAAGGGCAAATGCAGATACTGCGGAGAGCCAATATCGATACGTTATCCTCTTGTGGAGTTTCTAAACGGTCTTTTCTATGTTCTGGTTCTTTGGAGATATGGCCTTACGGTTACTGCCATAGCCTATATGGCGTATCTTTCGGCCCTTATTGTTATTACCTTTATTGATTTTGATTTCCAGATTATTCCGGATGTGATTACTCTGCCGGGCGCCGTGATAGCCTTTGTACTTGCCATATTTGTAGTAGTGGATCCTTTTGATAGAACAGAGGTTTTAGGTTTTAAGCAGTCCCTATTAGGCTTATCCACAGGATTCGGTCTTTATTATGCAATTGCCGTGCTGAGCAGAGGAGGGATGGGAGGAGGAGATATAAAGATGATGGCAATGGTGGGAGCCCTTACAGGCTGGAAGGGAGTGCTGTTTACAACATTCTTCGGAAGCCTTACCGGTTCAGTCGTTGGTATCGGTCTTATGCTCTTCAAGGGGAAAGGAAGAAAGACCAAGATTCCTTTCGGTCCGTTTCTTGCTTTTGGCTCCTCAATGTCCGTATTATTCGGAAAAGAACTACTGGAACTCTACTTAAACGGCTTTATATAGCCTTTAATTGCTTTGATTCAAAAACTTGACAGTGTATATTGTTTTACAATATAGTAATATTGTCATTTCTACGAGACGGAGGGGGTATGGATGTCCTTAAAAGAAAATCCGAAATCCTGAAAGCAATCTCACAACCCACCAGGCTAAGAATCTTGGAGATCTTGCGAGAGGGGGAAAGATGTGTCTGCGACATGATTCCTCAGCTTGGTGAAGAGCAGGCAAACGTCTCAAAACATCTCTCCATTCTCAGGCAGGCAGGGCTCGTCGACTTCAGAAAAAACGGTGTAAGTTCTTTCTATCGCACGAGATACGGTGAAATCTACAAGATAATCGATCTTGCCGAAGAGATTGTGAAAAAGGAGGTGTTAAAGACGGCTGAACTTGTAAAGGAGATGGGCCTGAAAAGGTAGCTTCAACCTGCTTTTTCACATCATCATCTTCTTGACATAATCGGCCCTTTTTCACTATTATTAAATGTTGCGCCTGTAGCTCAGTTGGATAGAGCGGAGGTCTCCGGAACCTCAGGTCGGGGGTTCGAATCCTCTCAGGCGCACCAAAAAAACAGTTCAAACTGCTCTAACGGTTTAAACGGTTTAAACTTTTTATCAATATAAAGTGGGCCTCTAGCTCA
>JALUAR010000032.1 GCA_027050975.1 Thermodesulfovibrio sp. | reverse complement strand
GTTTTAGTGGACTAAAAATCCTTAATCATGATATTTTATCATAAAATGTAAAAATAACCACAGAATTGAGCCAGAATATTCTGAACCCTTTTAGTTAGGCTGGTGGCGTTGCCTTTTTGTCTCAACTTTTACCCCAGAAAATCTGTGATTTTCTGGAGACCTCAATTTAAAGTGGCAAGCCATGGATGGCTTGCTCCGAAGGGAGTTTTGTGATTTGAATAGTATGCAAAATTTCAATCCGCTTAAAGGCAATACCACCAGCCTAATCTGAAAACATTAAGATGCTACGTGAACTGAGAATAAAAAATTTTGCCATTGTTGATGAACTCTCTGTTAGTTTTGAGAGAGGGCTGAACGTTATTACCGGAGAGACCGGTGCGGGTAAATCCGTGATAGTCAACGTGCTGGAACTTCTACTTGGAGGAAGGGCAAGTACTGATTACATAAGGGCTGACAGGGAGGAAGCATATCTTGAGGCGGCTTTTGAGTTTGACAGTCCTGTTAATTTCGATAACATCGGAATACCTCCCTCTGATACTGTAATCATCAGGAGGGTGATCTCAAGGACTGGCAGGACAAGGGCATACATCAATGACTCTCCCGTGACATTAAACACCCTCTCCTCTGTGGGAGCAATGTTTGTGGATATTCATGGACAGCATGAGCATCAGAGCCTTCTTTCCACAGCCACTCAAAGGGCAATCGTTGATGCCTTTGGCAGACTGCATCAGGATGTGGCAGAGGTAGCAAAGCTCTACAATCAATATCAGGAGATTGTTGAAAGGCTTGAAGAGATTCAGACAAGGGCCCGGGAAAGGGCTCAGAGGATAGACCTCCTGGAGTATCAGATCAGAGAGATAGAAGCTGCCGAGTTAAGAGAGGGGGAGAAGGAAGAACTGATCGAAGAGAGGGCGATTCTTGCCAATGTGACCAACCTCAGGCATCTTTCGGAATCTGCAGCATTGCTGCTTAAAGAGGGGGAGGCCTCGGTACTGGAGAATCTTGCCAGGGCAATTGACTCCCTTTCTGAGATGAGCAGGTATGACTCATCTACAGAGGAGGTGCTTAAACTGCTGAAGGATGCAGAGGCCATTCTGGAGGATGCCACCTTTACTCTCAGGGATATTAAGGAAAAGTACGATGTCGACCCTGCCAGACTGGATGAGGTTGAAAGAAGGCTTGATCTTATCGAAAGGCTGGAAAAGAAATACGGGGAAGGGGTTGAGGGTATTCTCCGCTACAGAGAAGAGGCGGAGAAGGAGCTTGAAGAACTGAAGGGGCTTGAAGATAGTGTGGAAGATCTCCGGAAGGAAAGGGAGACAGTTTACAACCAACTGACAGAGCTTGCCGAAAGGCTTAGCAGAGATAGAAGAAAAACAGGGAAGGTTATACAAGAGAGGATGACAAAGATTCTTAAGGAGTTGGCATTCAATAAGCCTGTTTTTAAAGTGAACATTACCGATGCTGAACTCTCATCAACAGGTAAAGATCATGTGGAATTTCTCTTTTCAGCCAATCCGGGAATGCCTCCGAAACCTCTTGGAAAAATAGCCTCCGGTGGCGAACTCTCCAGAGTTATGCTTGCGCTGAAAAGCATTTTTGCTGAGATAGACAGTATTCCCGTGCTTGTCTTTGATGAGGTGGATGCAGGTGTTGGAGGCAAAACAGCAGATTATGTGGGCAAAACCATAAAGGAGATAGCTGCGAAACATCAGGTGATATGCATCACCCATCTGCCACAGATTGCCGCTCGTGCTGATTATCACTTAACAGTCAGCAAGACTGTAAAGGATGACAAAACAGAGGTGGTCGTGAATGCTCTGGAAATGGATGACAGGAAAGCTGAGATTGCAAGGATGCTGAGCGGCTCTGTAACAGAGGCATCCCTGCGGCACGCGGTAGAGTTACTGCAGCGATGCGGGTAAGTTTAACAAAAAGACAAATCCGGTGATAAGGATTCATATGGATGGAATGATTCGGTATTGTTAACGCTGGATTTGTGAAAAACGAGATAGGGAGGTTACATGAAGGGTATGATAGAGATTGACAGGGAGCTCTGCAAGGGGTGCAGCTACTGTGTGGAGGTATGTCCAAAGAAAATCATAATTATTGACTCGGTGTTTAACAGTAGCGGATACTTTCCTGCCACTGTTAAATCCATGGAGGAGTGTACCGGTTGCACGCTCTGTGCTACGGTCTGTCCTGAGGTGGCAATAAAGGTGTATCATCTTACCGAGAAAGATTAGACTTTATCTTTCTTACCATTTCATAGATAAGAATGGCTGCGGAGGTGGCAACATTAAGGCTTTCCGCTTTTCCGTAAATAGGTATCTTCAAAACCTTCGAGGCATGAGAGCGAATCTCTCTGCTTACGCCTGTGGTCTCGTTTCCAAAGACAAAGACCTCCCGGCCGGTTGGGGGAAACTCATATATGCTCTCCTTTGCATCTGCATCGGTTATCACAATGGGAATACCCTGCTCTTCACACCACTTTATAAAATCTTCCCTTTTTGATAAAACGGTATTAATGTTAAACAGACTTCCCGCGGATGAACGGACCGCCTTGGGATTGTAAGGGCTCACAGAACCCTTTAGTGCTATAAAATATCTTACCCCTGCGGCATCCGAGACCCTGAGCATTGTGCCCATGTTTCCGGGGTCGTGTACTCCGTCGGAGACAACAATGAAACCCGGTTTTTTAATATCCAGCAGTGAATATGCCCTTACCCTGCAAAGGGCAATAATTCCCTGTGGGGTCTTTGTGTCGGATACCTCTTTCATTAAAGCCCTGTCAACCACATTAACAGAGACCTCTTTCTGTAGTAAGGCTTCAACAATTTCCTTGTGTCTGTCATCCTTTAGAAAGTCTTCCGTTACCAGCACACTTCTGACCTTTGCACCTCTTTCAAGAGCCATACCAAGCGGACGCGGCCCTTCTACAACTATTTCTCCCTCAAGCATATCACCATGAGGAGCATACTTTTCGGGCCTTTCTATGACCTTTATAAAATGTTTAATCGTTCTGTTCTGTCTTGAAGTGAGCCTTTTTGTGCTCAAGCTCTCTCCTCCGTTTCCATCCAAGATAGAAAAATGCTCCCGGTAAAGAACCCAATATATATGATAAAAACCATCCAAAGGATATGGATGTTGCAATCTCGGAGTTTATACCGGTAAGTCCTAAGAGCACCACAAAAGAGCCCTCTCTCAGTCCTATGCCGGATAATGTAACGGGAATGGTTGTTATGGTTATTATAATAGGCATTATGATGAAGAAGTCCACGATCCTTGTCTCTACCTTAAGCCCTGCCGCTATCAGAACCACGGAATATATAATTATTATCTGTATAATAACCGAAAGCAGGAGTGTTTTTAAAAGGATTGGACGGTTGCTAAAGAGTCGGAGAAAGTAGTCATAGAAACCTTTTACTGCTGAAAACTTTTTTCCTATTCTGAACCTGAAAACAAGAATGCTTCCCACAACAAAGGCAAGAAAGATACCGGGTATCACCCACTCAATACCGGTTCCCTTTATCCTTGGATAACCTGCAATCATTGCAAGAAGTCCTATAACGACAAGGGCTGCAAAACCGGTCCAGCGGTCGGCAAAAACAGAGCCGAAAGATAAATAACCTCTTCCCGACTCCTTGTACAGATAATAGACCCTTACCGTATCTCCTCCTATGATTCCGGGAAGAAGATTGTTAAAAAACGAGCCCATCATATAAAGGGTAAAGAGCCTTCCCACTGATAATCGGACAGAATTTTCAAGTTCAAGAAGCAGTGCCCATCTGATGCTGGAGACGTATATGGAGAGGATGTAAAGCAAAGAGGCAGAAAGGAAATAGTAAATATTAAGTCCTTTCAGCGTCTGTAAAACATCATTAAGCCCTGCCTTTGCCAGGACGATATACAGCAGTCCCAAGCTTACAGATACCTTAAGGGCAAGGATTAGCCAATTATTTTTCTTTCTTTCCAAGGATCTTTTTGATTACATAGATTGGCTTTTTTTGGCTTTCGTGATACACCCGGACAAGCATCTCGCTTATTAAACCCATGCCAATAAGCTGAATACCAACTATTATTAGGAGAACTCCAAGGAGCAGTAACGGTCTTCCGCCGATCTCCTCTCCTAAAAATATCTTTCTGAAAGAAAGGTAAAGGGATATGAGAAAGCCCGAAAGGCAGGACAGGAGCCCGAAGGAGCCGAAAAACTGTATCGGTTTCGTGGAAAAGCTCTGTAGAAACTTTACTGTTATCAGGTCAAGAATAACCTTGACAGTTCTTGAAAGGCCGTACTTGGATTTTCCCCTCAGACGCGGATGGTGCGTTGTCTCCACCTCTGTAACCCTCACGCCATACCAGCTGGCAACAGCAGGGATAAACCTGTGCATCTCACCGTAAAGACGAAGATTCTTTATAACATCCCGTCTGTATGCCTTCAGTGAGCAGCCATAGTCATGGAGACTCACTCCAGTGACTCTGCTTATAAGCCAGTTGGCAATCATGGAGGGAAGCCGTCTCGTCAGAAAGGGGTCTTTACGCTTTTTCCTCCAGCCGCTAACAAGGTCGCATTCGTCAATATGTTCAAGGAGTTTTGGGATATCTGCGGGATCATTCTGAAGGTCACCGTCCATGGTAACTATAACATCGCCACGACAGAAATCAAAGCCTGCTGCAAAGGCAGCGGTCTGGCCAAAGTTCCTTCTGAGACTAAGGGCAAGGACATGCTCATCACTGCTTGATATCTTCTCAAGGAGCGCAGGAGTGCGGTCTGTGCTTCCGTCATCCACATAAATGATCTCGTAATCAAAGGGCATGCTGGAGAGCACATTTGTGAGTCTTTCGTGAAGCTCCTCTATGTTTTCCTCTTCATTGTACAGAGGTATCACTACAGAGAGTCTCTTTAGCCATTCCGGTATCACCTACTACTCCTTTAATAGTTGAGTTCTAATGTAACGGTATATTGTAAATAGAAAGCATGATTAATGTAAACTATTCTGAATATAAGCTCAGTGATAAGGATACCACTCCATACAGCAATTGATTAGATTTGGACTTGAGCTAAATCGGGATTAATATTGTTTTAAAGGAGGGGGACAATGCTTTCAAAGATTCTAAGTGCAACACTGATAGGGATCGATGCGCATCCTGTAGAGGTAGAGGTTGATATTACATCAAAGGGGCTGCCACACTTTTCCATGGTCGGTTTGCCTGACACAGCGGTAAAGGAGAGCAAAGACCGTGTTCGTGCAGCTCTTAAGAATACAGGCTATATCTTTCCTTTTAAACAGGTTACCGTGAATCTTGCCCCGGCAGACCTGAAGAAGGAGGGCTCTGCCTTTGATCTTCCCATAGCCCTTGGCATTCTTGCGTCAGAGGGAATTCTGCCAAGAGAGAACATCGATGGGTTTATGATTACAGGTGAACTATCCCTGGATGGAAAGCTCAAGCCAGTAAAGGGTGCCCTCTCCATGGCTATTACATCAAAGGCACAGGGGCTTAAGGGACTAATACTTCCCCTTGAGAATGCACTGGAGGCTGCTGTAGTTAATGGTTTACCAGTTTATGGAATTGAAACCCTGCCTCAGGTGGTTGAGTTTCTTAGAGGAGAGGCGGACATCAAACCTTATTCAATTAATCTTGAGGAGATTCTCCATGTGGCTTCACAATATGAAGAGGACTTCTCGGAGATTAAGGGTCAGGAACATGCAAAGAGGGCAATGGAGGTTGCTGCAGCAGGCGGACATAATATATTAATGATTGGGCCTCCAGGCTCAGGAAAGACAATGCTTGCAAAACGTCTTTCCACAATCCTTCCATCCATGACCTTTGATGAGGCACTTGAGACGACAAGGATTCACAGTGTGGCTGGCACACTTGGCTCAGGTCAGTCCCTGCTTGCAACAAGACCTTTCAGGGCTCCACATCACACAATATCGGATGTTGCCCTCATTGGCGGTGGTCAGTATCCCAAACCTGGCGAGGTCTCTCTTGCACACAATGGGGTGCTCTTTCTTGATGAGTTGCCCGAATTCAAACGAAATGTGCTCGAGGTGATGAGACAGCCTCTTGAAAACGGGGAGGTAACAGTATCAAGGGCTGTGGCCTCTGTAACATTTCCGGCCTCCTTTATGCTTGTTGCTGCGATGAACCCCTGTTTCTGTGGCTACAGCGGGGATGACCGGCACCCCTGCACATGCACACCAGCACAGATTCAGCGTTACAGAAGAAAGGTCTCAGGCCCCCTGATGGACAGAATTGATATACATATAGAGGTTCCTGCAGTGGATTACAGGAAACTCTCCTCGGACATTCCCTCGGAGCCTTCCGAGGAGATAAGAAAGAGAGTGGTAAAGGCAAGGCAGATTCAGCTTGAGCGCTTTAAGGGAGAGAGGATTTACTGTAACGGACAGATGAAAACAAGGCATATAAAGAAGTACTGT
>JALUAR010000031.1 GCA_027050975.1 Thermodesulfovibrio sp. | reverse complement strand
GCCCTTCTTAAGGCAACCACCGATCAAAAAAACATGGCACTGGAGCGGATGGCAGAGTTGATTCTGGAAAATGCCAGCATCCTTCAAGAGGAGAATGCCAAGGATATCGCCTATGCCAAGGAGAAAGGGCTTAGTCCTGCCATGATTGACAGGTTAACGCTAAAGGACAAGATTATCAAGGAAATGGCTAAGGGGCTCAGAGAGGTTGCGGCACTACCTGACCCTGTGGGAGAGGTTGTGAGGATGTGGCAGAGACCTAATGGCATGACAGTTGGAAGAATGCGTGTCCCGATAGGTGTGATAGGGATAATATATGAATCACGTCCTAATGTAACAGCTGATGCCACAGCATTATGTCTGAAGGCTGGTAATGCTGTACTTTTAAGAGGTGGTTCCGAGGCAATTCATTCAAACCGGGCAATCGTAAAGATACTCAGAGAGGCGGTAAAGGATGCCGGTATTCATGAAGGTGCGGTTACCTTTATTGACACAACAGACAGGGCAGCTATTATGGAGATGCTTAAGCTTGAGGGGATAGTTGATCTTATTATTCCCAGAGGCGGAGAAGGATTAATCCGTGCAGTAACAGAGAATTCAAGAATCCCGGTGCTGAAACATTACAAAGGGGTCTGTCATGTCTTCGTGGACAGGGATGCGGACCTGAAGATGGCAGAGGATATATGCTTTAATTCCAAGGTGCAAAGGCCTGGCACATGCAATGCAATGGAGACAATGCTTGTGGATGAAGCAGTAGCAGAGAAATTTCTCCCATCAATACTTAAAAGGCTCCAGGATGCAGGAGTATCTATAAAGGGGTGTTCCAGGACAAGGAGTATATACCCTGCTGGGATTGAAGAGGTAAAGGAGAAGGATTTTTACGAGGAATATTTGTCACTAAAACTGAATGTCAAAGTGGTCAGTTCTATAGATGAGGCTATAGAGCATATCAATAGATACAGTTCAGCCCATACTGATACAATCGTGACAGAGAACTACCATAAGGCAATGCGTTTTCTCAAGGAGGTTGATTCTTCCGCTGTAATGATAAATGCCTCTACGAGATTAAACGACGGAGGTCAGTTTGGCCTTGGAGCAGAGATTGGTATATCCACTGACAAGATACACGCTCGAGGGCCTATGGGCCTGGAGGAATTGACCTGTCTGAAGTTCATTGTTTTCGGTACCGGACAGTTAAGGGAGTGAGATATTTACTGGAAGTTGAGTTTCAGTTTTTCCCAGGAATCTAACTCTACAATGGTACTGCTGCGCCCGTTTTTGCGATTTTCGATGGAGCTGAAAAATTCCTCTATTGACATCACAATATGATGGAAATTATTGTAATTGTCCAATAGGAGTGAGGTAATGTCCTGGTCAATTTCACCTCCTGAAGCCATCTGATTCATGATTTTTCTTACATTGCTTTCGTCCATGCCCTTTCTGTAGGGCCTGTCCTCAGTGAGGGCTGTAAAGATATCAGAAACAGCCATTATCCTCGCTCCCACAGACATATCATGATAGTCTATTCCAAAGGGATATCCCTTGCCATTTAGTTTTTCATGATGGAATGCTGCCCATTTCTCGATTCCGGGAAAATCTTTGAGATGCTTGAGGATATGATATGTATAATAGGTGTGAGACATAATAATATCTATTTCAGTTTTGGTTAAAGCCCCGGGTTTGTTGATTATCTCTTCCGGTATGGCCAACTTGCCGATGTCATGAAGCAGCCCTGCCAAAAATATCTGACGCTGTTCTGAAGGTGAAAAGCCCATAAGCCTTGAAAGTTCCCTTGCAACTGTTGCCACACGCTGAGAATGTTTGCTGGTGAAGGGACTTTTCCTGTCAATAACATATGCCATGGCATAACAGAGATCTATTACAACATCCAGTGAATATGTATATATTTCCGGGGTGAGTTCTTTTAGTAGTTCATCAGAGAAGTTCTCTTTCAGGTCAAGCCAGAATGATTTGCTTTTTGCGAGGTCCAGAAAAATATCCACAAGCTCAGAGTTAAACAGGGTTCCGCTGCTTTCCTTTATCCTTTCTATTACAATCGAAGTTGCCTCATGAGTATATTTTTTCTGTTTGGATAGTATATCAACCCGATCAGCAAGAAATATTATCTGGCTTGCAAGGGGAATCTCGTATTCCTTTGTCCCTATGCGGTTGTCGCCGATCCATTTGTCATGGTGATGTCTTATTACTTTGGCAACGTCATTGAATGTGGGGATGGATTTCAGTATTCTATACCCTTCACAGGCATGAATATAATTGCGTGGTGAGTCATAAACCTCTATCAGCTTTCTCTCCTTCTGGCTTACCACACCAATGTCGTGAAGCATAGAGGCAATAAAGAGAACCTCGAGTTCCTTTTTATCTAACCCGATAACATTTCCGATCTTTAAGGCAATAAGAGCAACATTTTTGTGGTGTCTCAGTATTCCCGAGGATACCAAATCTATTCCAACTGACAAGGAGTGGATAAGATGGTTTAGTTTTATTAATGGCTTGTTCAACTATACCTCCTGCCACGCTTTTCATATTATTTTATCGGACACTGTGGATAAAACTTGAATTATGTTTGTCAAATAGTTTCTTAAATCTGGCATGTAAGAGTTTCTATCTAAGCAAATGAATCTCCCTGCAGCAAGCTGCAGGGTATTTTGTTTTGAAGAAATAAGGAAAATTTTCGTAATAACTCTTCATCCCTGTGGCAAGCCTCATGGAATTCCGAGTTAAGAAAACAGGATTATGAAGCGGAATGACGAAATCTGATATAATTATCTGATGTTAAGTTAGAGATATCAAGAAGGAGGTCAAATTGGAAGAGGTTAACGAACTGATACTTCAAAGGAGAAAAAAACTGGAAGAATTAAAGGCCCTCGGAATTGATCCATACGGCCAACCTTATGAAGTAACGCATCATACCAGAGATCTTCATGACACCTATAAAGAGGTATCAGGTGAGGCATTGGAAAAGGATCCTATAGAATGCTCCGTAGCAGGGAGAATTATTGCCTGGAGAAACTTTGGGAAGGCAGCCTTTTCTCATATACAGGATGAGACAGGAAGGATTCAGGTTTATTTTCGCAAGGATATCTTAGGTGACAAATTCAAGATTATCAAAAAGTTTGATATTGGCGATATTGTCGGAATCAAGGGTACCCTTTTCCGAACTAAAACCAACGAACTTACCATTTTAGTAAAGGATTTTACATTTTTGACTAAATCTCTGAGGCCGCTGCCTGAGAAGTGGCACGGACTTAAGGATATTGAGCTTCGTTACAGACAACGGTATGTGGACCTCATTGTTAATCCCGAGGTGAGAGAAACCTTTGCTAAAAGAAGTGCAATAATAAAATTCATAAGGGATTTTTTAGAAAGAGAAGGATTCATAGAGGTGGAAACTCCCATGATGCACCAGATACCCGGAGGTGCCGCTGCAAAACCCTTTAAGACTCATCACAATGCCCTCGGGATAGACCTGTACCTGAGAATTGCTCCCGAACTCTATCTGAAAAGATTGCTTGTAGGAGGATATGAGCGGGTATATGAGCTAAACAAAAATTTCAGAAACGAAGGGATTTCCACCAAGCACAACCCTGAGTTCACAATGCTGGAGTTTTATGTGGCCTATAAAGATTATAACTTTCTTATGGATTTTACGGAAAAGCTGTTTACGGAGTTACTTCTGAAAATTCACGGTTCATTGAAAATACCTTATGGAGAGCATATGCTTGATTTTACTCCGCCGTGGCCAAGAATCACCATGTATGAGGCAATGAAGTCCCACGGAGTGCCCGAGGATGTACTCTATGACTACGAAAAAGCCAGGGAATGGGCCAGGGCCGAGGGCATAGATTTAAAGGATGTTCATACCCTGGGCAAAGTGTTGGATGAGATTTTTAAAGAAAAGGTGGAGCCGGATCTGATTCAGCCCACATTTATTATCGATTATCCTGTAGAACTGTCACCTCTTGCCAAGAGGAAGAAGGATAATCCGGAACTGGTTGAAAGATTTGAACTCTTCATTGCCTCAAGAGAGATTGCAAATGCCTTTACCGAACTGAATGATCCCGCTGATCAAAAGGAACGTTTTATGAAGCAGGTTGAGGCAAGAGACAGGGGTGACGAAGAGGCCCACAGGTTTGACGAGGACTTTATCAGGGCTCTTGAGTACGGTATGCCGCCAGCTGCCGGAGAAGGCATTGGGATTGATCGACTGGTGATGGTGCTTACAAACTCACAATCTATTCGTGATGTAATCCTCTTTCCACAACTGAAACCGGAAAAGTGAATTTTTCATATCCTTTATTGATTGCTTTCAGATATCTTCGTTCCAGGAAGAGACATAAAGGGATCTCCTTCAATACCATTATATCCACAGGAGGAGTTACTCTGGGAGTTATGGCCCTTATCGTGGTGCTTGCCGTAATGAGCGGTTTCCACGAAGACCTCAGAAATAAGATCCTGGGAGTTAACGCACACGTTGTAGTGCTTAATTACATGGGTGGTATAGACACCTATGAAGAAGATATCAGAAAACTTAAGATGCTGCCCCATGTTACCGGAGCCTCTCCTTTTGTTTTAGGACAGGTTATGATATCCCGAGGAGAGAGGGCTCACGGTGTTTATATTAGAGGGATAGATACGAAATACGAAGATGAGACTACCATGCTTAAGTCAAAAATAAAAGTTGGAAGTTTTGATGCCCTCAACGAAAAGAATGATCTGCCGGGAATAATTCTTGGCAATGAACTCTCTATGATTCTGGGGGTGTATGTGGGGGATGTTGTTAATGTAATCTCACCTGTTCAGGAAGTTGGACCTATGGGCATGATTCCCCGGGTGAGGAAGTTTAGAGTTGTTGGAATATTCGAAGTGGGTATGTATGAGTATGACTCCAACCTTGTGCTCGTCTCTCTTGAATCGGCTCAGGAGTTTTTCCGGATGGGCTCTCGGGTGACAGGTATAGAATTGAGGGTCGATGATATTTATAAAGCCTCCGAGATCAGGGACAGAATATCAGAAGTATTGGGTCCGTCATATTATGCAAAGGATTGGATGCAGATGAACAGGAATCTCTTTTCGGCACTTAAGCTGGAGAAGTTCGCCATGTTTATTATACTTGTGTTGATAGTACTGGTAGCATCCTTTAATATTGTAAGTACACTTATTATGAATGTTATAGAAAAGGAGCGGGAGATAGCAATCCTTAAGGCAATGGGAGCTACAAACAAGGGAATTATGAGCATATTTATGCTTCAGGGAATAATCATTGGGATAGTTGGAACAGCAATAGGTGTTGCAGGTGGAGTTATTTTATGTTATCTTATTAGTAATTATGAGATTATTAAACTGCCTGCTGATGTTTACTATCTTAGCCATCTTCCTGCAAAGATGAAAGTTGTAGATGTCGTTTCTGTTTCAGTAGCAGCTTTAGTGGTAAGTATTATTGCAACCATCTATCCTGCATATCAGGCAGCAAAACTAAATCCTGTTGAGCCGTTAAGATACGAATAAAGGGGTATGGGGAACAAAGAGTATGTGTAAGCTCATCCGGAAGCTGGTATGTCTGGTAATCCTGACAGCGTTAATAGTGTTCATCATAGGTCTTACCAAAGGTGGGGATCCTTTTAGATGGTTTGGCAGAAAATCAGAGAAGGTGGGACATATCCTGAAGGAAAAAAGCGAAAAGCTTGCTGACGAGGCAGACAGGCTCAAGAAAACCGGAGAGACAATCAAGAAAGAGGCTGAGGAGATAAAGAAGACAAAGGAAAAGATTCGGAATGCCATTAATTGAGGTCTTAGGTGTAAAGAAGACATTTATTACCGAGGCAGGACCGCTGGAGGTTTTGAAGGGTATAGACTTTACTGTAAGTGAGGGAGAGACGGTTGCTATTACAGGAGCATCTGGGGTAGGTAAAAGCACCTTGTTATATATTCTTGGCACCCTGGATAGACCTACGGAAGGGCGGGTCTTATATAAGGGAGAGGATGTTTTCAGGTATACTAACGCGGAGCTGGATTCTTTCAGGAACAGGAAGATAGGTTTTGTGTTTCAATTCCATCACCTCCTTCCTGAATTCACTGCCCTGGAAAACGTTATGATGCCTGCGCTCATTAGAGGTCATTCCATAAAGGAGATAAGACCTAAAGCAGAGGAATTATTATCCTCACTTGGTCTCGGGGAAAGGTTAAACCATAGACCCGGAGAGCTATCGGGAGGCGAACAGCAGAGGGTGGCAGTTGCAAGGGCTCTTATTATGTCTCCTCTGGTGGTTCTGGCAGATGAGCCTACGGGGAATCTTGATACAAAGACAGGGGAGAAACTTTTTCAAACTATTGTAGATCTTAACAAGTCAAAGGGGACAACCTTTGTGATAGTGACCCATAATGAGTCCTTGGCAAAGAGGTGTAACAGGGTTATTCACATGATTGATGGA
>JALUAR010000030.1:4952-6447 GCA_027050975.1 Thermodesulfovibrio sp. | reverse complement strand
TGTTAACGAGTTCTTTTATTTCAAGGGTCTTCTGGGCTCTTATGGTGATCCTGTGCAAGATCTCCAGTTCCCGAGCCCTTATTCTCAGTTCGTCTTCTGCCTTTTTCCGTTCTGTAATATCCCTTGTTACAGCCAACAGTCCTGTTATCTTCCCTGTTTTATCCCGAAGGGGAACAGCATGGGTATCCATCCATCTTTCCCGTCCTTTCAGGCCTATCATCTTAAATTCCATTGTGCCGTGTTCTCCTGCGAAGACTCTTTCAGAAAACTCTCTAAAGGCTTCTCTATGTTCTGGCGCAATCATGGAATAGACAATCTGGCCGGCAACATCCGCAAAGGAGTCTGCCTCAATCATTGTAAGACCTGCAGGATTCATCTCCAGCAACCTTCCTTCTCTGTCCAGCACCTTCACACACTCCGGCTCTGTCTCTATGATGGTTTTGTATCGCTGCTGGCTTTCAAAAAGATTCTCCAGGACCTTTTTATAATCCGATATGTCTCGAGCTGTTATAAGATAAAGAACTTTACTGTTCAGTGTGATATATTTTATAGAAAACTCAACCGGCAATAACGACCCGTCCGGTCTCTGTAAAGAGAGATCCATATGAACGGGAGGGTCCCCTTTTCCTAACTCGCTAAATACATCCTCTATCTGCTTTGTACTCTCCTGGGATACAAGATCCGTTAACCGAAATTTCTCCAACTCGGAAAGGCTTCTGCCGGTGAGCCGCTCAAACTCCTTGTTAGCCTCCAGAATCTTGCCTGTTTGAGCATCGGCAATTACGATTCCGCAGCAATGCTCCTGAAAAACGGTTTGCAGGTTTTCCTTTAACATAATGACCTGTTCATGGTAGCCCACGACATGAGAGAGCTTTCCTGACAAAACAGCTGCTTCAGCAGCCCCCGAGCCGGGTCAGAAGGGCATCTATTCCTCATATTCACCTTCGGAGTATTTACTCAGAGGGTCATCTGCCACCGGTATAAGTCCTGCAGCCACTATCTGTTTATGTAAAGTCCTGATCACCTTCTTGAGCTCAGCCATCCGTTCTTCCCTGCCAGCAAGAACAGATACAATCTTGCGCAGTTCCTCGGTCCTTTTTTCCACCATCTCCTCAAGATGCCTTCTGTGTCTTTGCAGCTCCTCAAGGTCTCGCTTGTGTTCCGTTATATCCCTGCCGATCTCTATTACACCATTAATATTATTTGCCTCATCAAACAGCGGAAAGGCTCGCAGCTCCCATATCCTGCCATCAGGAGTCTTAACCTCCTCTATCTCCGCCTTCCCTGTTTTAAAACTCTTCTGGACAGGACAGACTTTACATGGCTCAAAAATGCCGTGCCATAGCCTGTAGCAATACTCTCCTATAAGATCCTCCACCCTTTTTCCGAGGCTGTCGGCAGCGGCCTTGTTTGCCCAGACTATCTTCAGGTCCGGGGTTTGGAGGGTAAGATTATCAGGAATTACATCCATAAGGACATTGAACTCCTGATATAG
>JALUAR010000030.1:0-4942 GCA_027050975.1 Thermodesulfovibrio sp. | reverse complement strand
TTCTGTATTTCTTTTCGCTTTCCTTCAGGGCAAATTCCATCTTTTTCCTCTCTGTGATATCATAATAGTGCTCGATCCGTCCGCCAATGTATAGCCCCGTCCTGATTGGCTGGCTCCAGTGTTCAAGCCTCCGCTCCTGTCGGTGCTCTGCAGGCAGTACATGACATTCGAAGTTTTCCACATAAGAGTTGTCCTCATATGTTGCAAGCACCTTTTTTGCAAACCCATCCGGATCGTCAAAAATATATTTTATTTTTTCATTGATCAGTTTTCTCTTGTCTTTATCAATTATCTCTTCTCGCTTTATACCAAAATACTCCTCCACGGCCTTGTTAACCCAGACCACCTTAAAATCTGCATCAAGAATAAAGATTCCCACACGTGAGCTGTCCAGAACATCCTCCATTATAGTTCTGAAGCGCTCTTCCTTCTCCTTCAGATCATTTTGGTAATTAGTAATAGCCAAAACCATGCTATTAAAAGAGGAGATCAGTTCTCCCACTTCATTTTTTGCACGATACTGTATGGGCTCTGGGGTTTCACCCCTTTTTAGTCTTGTCATCTCCTTGGTGAGCTTCTTAAGCGGTGACTTTTTGATCATTTTAATAGCCAGATAGGTACCAATAAGAACGGTTATCAAAATTCCTGCAAGGATTAGAAAGGTATTTGCGAGGGTGGGCTGTGAGATAAGACCTGCCTTTGTCTCTATAGCCGATTCCGATGCCTTACTCTGCATGACAGCAACTATCGTCTGTTCTTTTCTTTCTGTATCAGCTATTAAAAAGGCTGGATAGATAAAAAAGAACGTGGTTATCAGGGGAGTGGTAAAAAGCAGTTTTAAGTTTATAAGGCTTTTTCTTTTTTGCATATTTAGTGTTCTACTCTATTAGTCTTTCCGGCACTGCAATCTGTAAGCCCCTCCTCTTTTCTAAATTATGTTGTATTATATCCTGCAACATTTAACACCCTCACTCTTACAGTATATCACAAATATGATACTTTATCATTCTTTCTATCTCCCAAAATGCCGACAGAAAATAGTGTGCTTTTTTCATAACAGGCAGTGGGTCAGACCAATTCTGGCCTGACCCACTGCCTGACTGATAAGTCAATCAACAAATTTGGGTTCTTTAATTCTATGCCTCTTCACTCAGGGGATCATCTACAACGGGAGTAAGACCGGCTGCCTTTATCTGCTCACGCAACTGTCTGATCATCTCTTTCAACTCTGACATACGCACCTCTCTACCGGCCATCAGGTTGACAACCTTTTTCAGCTCAAATGTCCTCTCCTCCACCAAAGACTCCAGATGCTCTCTGTATCTTCTCAATTCCTCTTCAGCAAGCTTTCGCTCTGTTATATCCTGAACCGTTCCTATCATCCTTATCGGTCGACCATCTTCATCTAAGGTTACTTCAGCCTCTTCATGAACTATTCGTATGGTTCCATCAGGCAAAACAATGCGATGGTCAATCTTGTAAGGCTTTCCTTTGTATAGAGCCTCGTCAACAGATCTTTGTACAAACCCGCGATCATCCGGATGCACAGAGTTCAAGAATGCTTCATATGTGGCACCAAACTCCTGTGGCTTTAGTCCGAAAATCCTGTATACCTCGTCTGACCACCTCAGCCTGTTGTTCTTTATGTCCCAATCCCAGTTTCCAAAATGCGCAATACGTTGAGCCTCTGCAAGGCTTGCTTCACTCCTTTTAAGCTCCTCCAGTGTCTTTTTCCACTCCGTAATATCCCGGAAAAATCCTACCAGATACGCCTTTCCCTGCAGTTTTATGGGAAAGGAATTTATGTCAGCATAAAATATACTGCCATCTTTTCTTTTTACAGGGATGTCACGCGCGAGGGTTATCTCCTTTCTGGCCTGTTTATTAAACTGCTCCAGTATGAAGTCAAGACTCTCCCGAGGATGGAGATCCATCACACTGAGAGTTTGCAACTCCTCCAGGCTGTAACCTGTCATCCGGGCAATCTTTTTATTTCCCATTATGAGCCTTTTTGTCTCCATATCTGCCACAAGGATTCCATCCTCTGAATTCTCAAATATGGCCTTCAAGCGCTCTTCTGACTCTTTCAATGCCTCTTCTATTCTCTTTCTATCCGACACATCACGCTTGATACCAACATAGCAGATAGTTTTTCCGTCCGGATTTTTCACTGGAAAGGCTGCAAGATCCAGAAAGATCGCTTTTCCACTCTTTGTCTTACTTATTACCTCTCCTCGATAAAAGCCCTCTTTGCGTAGCCTCTCGGCAATCTTTTCAAAGACCTCTACACCTAAATGCACAGCAGGTGTCTTTCCGATCAGTTCATCATCTGTGTAACCTATCAACTCCTGATGTGCCTTATTCTGCTCAATATATGTACATTCCGGAGAGATGATAGCTATGGCATCATTCGAGTTATCAAATATCTTTTTGTAAAGACCGATTCTCTCTTCGAACTCCTTCAGCTCCGTTATATCATAACCTGTACCTATAGCCGCAGGCTTTCCTTTGTAAATAAATCTCTCTGACGTAAAATCGATCCAGCGCTCCTGTCCATCCTTTCTGATAATTTTGCATATATACCGTTTTGAAACGGTCTCACCCTTCAGTCGGGCCTGTACACGTTGTTTCACCTCTTCTATGTAATCCGGATGAATGAGTTCAAACAGATTCATACGTAGCAGTTCTTCGCTACTGTAGCCGGTTATCTTCTCGGTTGCCGGATTTACGTAAATCAATCGGTCTCTGTAAATAAAAACGCCGCATGATGCATTCTCAGCAAGAGACCGGAACTTCTCCTCACTCTCTCGTAACGCCTCCTCTGCCCGCTTTCTTTCGGTAATGTCACGTGCAACAGCAACCAGATAATCCCTGTCCGTATGTTTCACATGCTTTATATTTAATTCAACCGGGAAGGTGGTTCCATCCTTTCTTCGGAGAATGATTTCTGTAAGCATATATCCTTTATCTTGTACCGCTTTGACAAACCTCTTCCAGGAGTCTATATCCCCTATGTTTTCCTGTACATTTATAACCGACAGGGACATAAGTTCGCTTCTGCTGTATCCGAGATCCGATGCAGCCCTGTCGTTTATGTCAAGAAATTTACTATCAACAGGATCAATCACATAGATGGCATCATTGGACTGATTAATCAGATCCCTGAAAAGTCTCAGCCTTTCTTCTACCCTTCTTTTATCCTCTAGCTCCAGCTGAAACTCAAAATTTACCACCTTCAGTTCATTTGTCTTTTCTTCCACCAGTCTTTCAAGATGCTCTTTAAGATCATTAATCTCCTCCATAAGAGATATGGTCTCTATACGACTACAGGCAATCTCACAGGCCCTGTTTATCAGATGTATAAGTCCCTGTAAATAGTCAGCATCTGCAGAGTAATTTACAAATAAAAGATGTCCACAGAGTGTGTCCTGCACCATTAAGGGCACAATATAACAGGCTTTGGGGGTTATGCCATTTACAGAGGAGGGAATAACTTTAGGTACAGGGCTTACGGAGTTGAAGTCAATAAAAACAGGCTCTGTTTTAAAAAGCTCCTCCTGCGCATCTATCACCAGTGCCTTCTGCGGCTTGATGTCGGAGGAATGGCGTTCATCCAGAATATTCACTTTACCTTCTGTAACATAAAGATAAGCCGCATAATCAATGTCTCTCATCAGGCATATCTTTTCCAGGACAGCCTCAACTACCTCTCTATCTGACTGTGCCCTGGAAACTCGCTCGGATACAAGCCCCAAAAGATGGATATCTTCTGCCCTTTCGACCAGGGCTCTCTTTTCTTCCCTGAGACGCTTTATCTCTTTTTTAAGAAATTCGATCTCTTCTAAAAGGTCATTCATGTTTTGCATCCTTGTTCAGTTGGTGGGACGGGAAGGTTGTATGCATATCATCGTGAATAAAACACTTTTCTCTTGATTATAACATACGGATTATACGTTATAGCCCACAACTTTGGCAAATGAACCCTATTCTTTCAGCAACTCATTAAAAAACAATATCATCTCTTTCCAGGCATCCGAAGCAACATACCTGTTAAATGCCGCTCCGAAAGATGGATCATCTCCGTACATAGGATTCGAAAATCCGTGTGCTGCCCCTCCGTAAATTACTGCTTTCCAGTTAATGCCGGCTGCATCAAGCTCCTTCCACAGGGAAAGAAATCCTTCCGAAGAAAGAGAGGAATCAAGGGATGGATGAAGAATCAAAAGAGATGCCTTTATCTTTTTGAAATCCTTTACGGACGAAAGTTTCAGTGGACCATAAAAACTTACCACTGCCTTAACAGCCCTGACAGCCTCGCCTGCCGCAGCCAGCTCAAGGGCAATTCGGCCTCCCAGGCTAAACCCCACAACAGCCAATCTCTCATTATCCACAAGACTCTGAGCCTTAAGTATGTCTAATCCGGCGAGGGCACGTGTCCGCATAAAGCGAGGATCTGCCTTTATCTTTGCAGATAGTGCCTCAGCCTCCTCTGCGGTCTCCGCCACCTTTCCTTTACCATACATATCCAGAGCAAATACTACAAAGCCTTCCGCCGCAAGCCTTTCAGCCATCTCCTTTGCAAACTCATTCAGCCCCCACCATTCATGAATCAAAAGAATGCCTGGCTGCTTTTTTCCGGATTTGGTTTTATAAGCCAGGTATCCGCATAACCTTTCTCCGTTGTGTTCATATTCAATCATCTCTTTGTGCAGCCCTGCCCAGCAGGCAGAAGCAAAGACCATGAGAGTTATTAAAACTGTCAGAAGATAACGCATCTGCACCCTCCTGTGTCATCTATATCTCGTTTATTCATTATCGCACAAGTTTCCGACATTCCTCAAAAATAATCTACACGAAAGGGTATTGTTTCCTCATAATTGACAAAGAGGGCAACCATCCCTTAAACCTTAAGGATTTAGCATCCAGAATCCAAGAAAGGAGG
>JALUAR010000029.1 GCA_027050975.1 Thermodesulfovibrio sp. | reverse complement strand
AATCCAGGATTTTCTGTTCTATCTCCAAGATAATCAAGTCCATTAAGAATATTAGAATATACTTTGATTTCAACTGGTTATACAGATATTTTCTTCGCTTCAAAGCAAAATGTCCGTGTTTTCACAATTTTTAAAAAAGGGCTTACTGAGATGTGTAATCACCCGGTACAAAGCCTATTTTAAGGTGTATGCTATCATAAGAATTCAGAATAAGAATAAGCTGTTATGTGCCGATTGGCAGCACTGCCTTTGCCGTAAGGTCCAGGTCGGAGGTTTCCTTTCTCATTAGATGCAAATATCCCGTGAGGGCTATCATTGCAGCGTTATCAGTGCAGAGTTGCAACGGTGGCAGATAGACCTCTATTCCGAGAGACTCTCCCATCTCCTTCATCCTTTCTCTTAGTTCACTGTTTGCTGCAACACCTCCGGACAGTGCCACACGTTTGATCTTCTCTTTCTTTACAGCGATCTCTGTTTTTTTAACCAATACGTCAATAACTGCCCTTTGAAAGGATGCGGCGATATTTTCTCTTTCCTCTTCAAGTCTATCCTTTACTGATTGGATATGATTTCTTACAGCAGTCTTTAAACCACTGAAACTGAAATCATAACTGCCGTGAAGATAGGGACGGGGAAAGTTCACTGCCTCGGGATTACCCTCTTTTGCCAGTCTGTCAATAACAGGTCCACCAGGATAATCAAGCCCTAAAAGCTTTGCCACCTTATCGTAGGCCTCTCCTGCTGCGTCATCCCTTGTCCTGCCAAGTTCTTTGTACCGACCCACTCCGTCTACCCTGACCAGCGAGGTGTGTCCGCCTGATACAATGAGTGAGAGAAAGGGGAAATCAGGAGCAGGACTGTTAAGAAGTACGGAAAGGAGGTGACCTTCCAGATGATTTACACCGATCAGGGGAATTCCCTTTGCATAGGCAATAGCCTTGGCAAAGCAGCAGCCAACCAGAAGGGAGCCTATCAGTCCAGGTCCGTAGCATACTGCTATCCCTTCAATCTCGTCAAGAGCTGTCTCAGCCTGCTCTAACGCTTCGCTTACAACAGGCCAGATCATCTCGATATGTCGTCTTGATGCGAGTTCGGGCACAATGCCTCCGTATTTACTGTGAATTTCGGACTGGGATGATACGATATTCGAGAGTATCACCCTTCCATCCTTCAGCACAGAGGCCGAAGTATCATCACATGATGTATCTATGCCGAGTACTAACATTGGTATTATTGCCTGATAATCGTTACATCATCAGGTGGTTTGAAGTCGAAGAGGTTTTGAGGAAGTTTCGGGTTGTATTTTATACTCCCAAGCTCTATCTCTGAGCTGTTACCGCGAGTGTCAGTAATAACGAAGCCTTTAATAAATCCCTCGGTGTTGTCTACAAAGAGCCGAATCTCCTGAATTGCCATATTGTTTAGCGGCCTGAGCAGTATGCTATCTTTCTTTTCAATGACATTAAAATCCTCTTTCAGGGAATCCAGGTTCATCAAAAGCATAAGAGGAGAATTTTTAAGCCCCATCTTTGCGATATCCGTAACAAATGCCTGTTTTTCCGCAGGCTGAAACAACACTATCTCTCTGCCTTTTATGTAGATCTCGTCGGTGCTGGATTCAGTATAGATCCATTTCATCATATCTGGTCTTTTCAGGTAAAAATGTCCTTTATATGTTTTTGTCACATCTATGTCCCTGAAATAGGTCCTTTGATGGAACACTCCCTCCATTGTCTGTATCTTCCTGTAACGGTTTAACAGTTCCTCCAGCAGACCGGATGCCATAACCATGGAGGACTGCATTAAAAGAATCAAGATGAAAATACAGGAAATAAAAATTTTTTTTTGCATATGCATTAAGTTATAATATCCGAAGTTGTGAATATAGAAAGAAAAGCCTTACCTTTAAATCGAAAGGCTTTTCATCTGAAAATTATAACATAACCAGACCTGATCAATGTCCGAGACCTATTCTTCGGAGGCACAGATGAAGGCTTTGATTCTCAGCGGAGGGAAGGGCACGAGACTCAGACCTCTCACCCATACCATGGCAAAGCAGCTTGTTCCTGTTGCCGGCAAACCCATTCTGGGGTATGTTCTGGACCATATTGCCGAGGCAGAGATACGGGATGTTGGTGTTATTATTTCTCCGGAAACAGGTGAGGAGGTAAGGAGATATCTTGGCACAGGCAGGAGATGGGGGGTAAAGATTAAGTACATTCTCCAGGAAGAGCCTCTGGGCCTTGCCCATGCAGTGGTAACTGCTAGGGATTTCCTTGGAGAAAGTAACTTTGTGATGTATCTTGGAGATAACCTCCTGCGGTACGGGGTAAAGGGAGCAAGAAAGAGGTTTGAAACAGAGAGGCCGGATGCCCTTATCTATCTGAAAGAGGTGGATAATCCCAAACAGTTCGGGGTTGCAGAGCTGAAGAAAGACGGAAGCATAAAAAGACTCATAGAAAAGCCTTCCCGTCCACCGTCGAATCTTGCCCTTGTAGGTGTTTATATTTTCTCAAATAGAATCCACGAGGCCATTGCAAGAATAAAACCCTCAAGGAGGGGGGAGCTTGAGATAACCGATGCCATTCAGGAACTGATTAATATGGGATATACCGTAAAAAGTGAAATTCTTGACGGCTGGTGGCTTGACACAGGAAAGAAGGATGACCTTCTCCAGGCAAATACCATTGTCCTTGATGAATATATCACCACATCAATAAAGGGCAGGGTGGATGCTGCTTCTGATATAGTGGGCAGAGTCGATATAATGAGTGGTACTAAAATAAAGAATTCCCGCCTTCGTGGACCTATAAAGATCGGACGCAATACGGTAATAGAGAACTCATTTATTGGTCCTTATACAAGCATAGGTGAAGGAGTGGAGATCAGGGATTCCGTAATTGAACACGCCGTGATTCTTGATAATGCGGTTATTCAGGGAATAGAGAGACTTGAGGACAGCCTCATCGGCCGAGGTGCAAGGGTTGTAAAAAACAGGTCACAGCACAAGGCCTACAGGCTGATGATAGGTGATGATACCGTGGTGGAGGTGTAAATGAAGTTTAAGGATGGAGAGATAGAAGGTGTAATAATAAAAGATTTGAGACTCTTTTCCGACCATCGGGGCTGGCTCACCGAGCTTTACAGGGATGACGAGCTTCCTCAGGGATTCAAGCCGGTAATGAGCTATATATCCCTTACTTATCCCGGCGTTACAAGAGGACCTCATGAGCATAAGGAACAGACAGACTATTTCTGCTTTTTTGGTGACTTTACCCTTTACCTGTGGGACAGAAGGCAGGACTCTCCCACCTACGGCAACAGGCAGGTTCTGAAGAATGTAAGACATAAAATCGTAATAGTCCCGCCCGGTGTTGTCCATGCATACTGCAATACCGGTAGTACCGATGGACTTGTAATAAATCTTCCCGACAGGCTTTATGCGGGTTGGGGCAAAAAGGAGCCAGTTGATGAAATCCGATATGAGGATGACCCGAACAGCCCCTATAAGATGGAGTGAAAGGAGGGAACATGAGGATTCTTATTACAGGCGGATGCGGGTTTATCGGTTCTAACTTCATTAGATACATGCTGAACAAATACCCTGACTACGAGATTACCAACCTGGATGCCCTTACCTATGCAGGTAACAGGGACAATCTTAAGGATATAGAGGAGGACAGCCGATACCGCTTTGTTCATGGCAGGGTGGAGGACCCTGAGGCAGTCTCAGAGGCATTAAAGGGTTGTGAGGCAGTGGTCCATTTTGCTGCTGAAAGCCATGTGGACCGCTCCATAATGAATGCCCAGCCCTTTCTCATGACCAACGTGGTAGGGCTACAGGTGCTTCTTGATACTGTAAGAAACAGAGAAAACATAAAGAGATTTATCCATATATCCACAGACGAGGTATACGGAAGTCTTGAAACAGATGAGGGCTCTTTTACAGAAGAATCTCCCCTATTGCCCAACTCTCCCTATTCAGCCTCAAAGGCTGGTGGAGACCTCCTGGTCCGTGCGTGTATGAAGACCTACGGGTTTGAGGCCATAATTGTCAGACCATCAAATAACTACGGACCTTACCAGTTTCCTGAAAAGCTTATTCCCCTGATGGTGACTAATCTAATGGACGGCAAAAATATACCTGTCTACGGTAAGGGGCTTAATATCAGAGACTGGCTGTTTGTAGAGGATACCTGCAGGGCACTTGATCTTATTCTTCATTCCGGCAAATCAGGAGAGATATATAATGTAGGTGGCGGAAACGAAAGAAGAAATATTGAGGTGGTAAAAAAGGTGCTGGAGTTGATGGGTTTTGGCGAGGAGCAGATCCAGTTTGTACCGGACAGGCCAGGGCATGACTACAGATACTCCGTGGATTCTTCAAAGATACAGAAGGAGCTTGGCTGGCATCCTGAGGTGGACCTTGAGGAAGGGCTCAGAAGAACCATAGCCTGGTACAGGGAGAACGAGTGGTGGTGGAGGCCGCTTAAGGAGCGTTTGAACAAAGAGAGTAAGGGGTTCTGGACGGATAAGAGATGAGGATTGTGGTTACTGGTGCAGGAGGAATGCTGGGGCAGGATCTTGTTCCCGTGCTTGAGTCAGAGCATGAGGTCTTTGCATATAACCATAGTGGCCTTGACATAACGGATAAGAGACAGGTATCGGATATACTCGACTCTATAAGGCCGGATATAGTTATTAATTGCGCAGCATACACACAGGTGGACAAAGCAGAAGAAGAAACAGAGAGGGCCTTCAGGATTAATGGCCTTGGGGTGCATAATCTTGCCCTTGAGTGTGACCGGCTTGGAATTGTCCTATGTCATGTAAGCACGGATTATGTATTCGACGGCTCCAAGAAAAGGCCCTACACCCCTTTTGACAACACCTCTCCTGTAAATGCCTACGGAGAAAGCAAGCTTGCTGGTGAGCGGTTCCTTCAGTGGGTGATGAAGAGGTTTTATATAGTCAGAACAAGCTGGCTGTATGGTGCGGGAGGGGGGAATTTCGTGAAGACCATTCACAGGATAGCCTCTGAGAGGGATGAGATAAGGGTTGTCTCTGACCAGATAGGCTCTCCCACCTGGACCGTTACCCTCTCGGAAGGGATAAAAAGTATTATTGAGTCGGAAGTGTATGGTATACACCATGTGACTGACAGAACAGATGGCGGCATAAGCTGGTTTGATTTTGCCAGGGCTATAGTGGAGCTCTCAGGCCTTAAAACAAGAGTTATACCCATAACTACGGATCAATATCCAACACCGGCAAAGAGGCCTTCATACTCTGTGCTTGAGACATATTACACCGAGGTTTCCACCGGCTTTTCTCCACCTCACTGGATGGATTCCCTCAGAAGGTTTCTGGAAAGCTTTTTATAAATGTTATAATAAAAATTATGTATATTGCAAAGAAAGAGATAAACGGACGCACTCACTACTTTATCCGTGAGACCTACAGCGAAGATGGCAAGCTAAAGAGCCGAACCCTCTTTGCCCTCGGACCAAATCCTTCAAAATACATTGTTTACCCTGGCGGAAATTCGTACTATATTCATGAGTCAGTAGAGTTGTCAATCCTTGAAAAGGGATTTAATGTAGATACCTTTGAATTGGAGGACCTTTTCTGGCCCTTTCTGGATACGCGGCTGAAGCGGATCATCAAGAAACCGGCTGAGAAAAGGCCCTCTGCTTATAAGGGGCTTAGCAGAGAGAAGCTTCGTGAGGTTCAGGCAGGGATCCATCTTTTTGACAAAAGGAGGCTCCACTATCTCCGGTTCGGCGTTATCGATCAGCGGGATATATTAGCCATACCGTACCGTTTCTACAACAAGGTTTTAGGAAAGTCGAGGGATGAGATTGAGTGCATAATAGATGAGATGGAAGAGAGACTCAAACCTGCGGAGATAAAGATTTACATCTACACTATATTTAACCTTCAGAGACATTTTTACGATTCTCCCCTCTGTAGAACCGCTCCTTATCTGCTTGATCAGGACAGGATGGATGATTGCTTCCTTGAGGAACTCTGTCATTTGAACCAGGATCACACTTTCTTTGGTACGGAGCGTAACGGAGAAAGCCTTCATGAGTATTTGAAAAAGTATCTTATAATGTATTTTGACAATGATTTTGTCAAAGACCCTGAAGCAGAGTTGCACGAAAGGCTTCACAGAAGAGGTTTTTATCAGCCAGGGGAAACAGGAATTTCTCTCTCTATCGAAGAGGCATGTACAAGGATGAAGATCTCAGTGAATGAATTCAGGGCTATGTCGAAAAGACGGCTTACAAGACATTTTAAAAAGCTGGCCCATGAGTGCCATCCTGACAAGGGAGGGGACCATGAGGAGTTCATCCGTATCCGTGATGCATATAAACGTCTTCTGGAAGAAAAGGAAAGGGGTTAATCAGCTCCCTCTTCCTCAGGTCCTTCCTGGGTAAGATCCACACTACCGGTGCTTCCCGCTTTATAAGCTATCTTTACAGGTTTGATGTACTGCTGGGTGTATTGCGCTGTTTCAAAAACCCCGAGTCTCTCAAAGAGGAAAGAGAACTTCTCTTCAAGGGCATTGAGAATGGGGTGTTTCTCATCCTCTGAGAGCATCCACCACTGTCTCTTGAAAGGACCGAACCCCTTTTTCCTGGTTTTGTATAAGAACTGCTCCTCTGTCATATCCTCTTTCCACTCATCCTTATGATTGGTTTTCAAATACTCGTATATCTCCTTCCTGAAAGCCTCCGGAGCATGTTCGTACATTATGTTCTGGAATCCCGTGGCAAGATGGATTTCAGAACAGTTATTCAGAGGAAACCTGTCGAAAAGCTCCTCCGGCAAGGTAGATGCTCCGTGCTGAACAGTTCCGGAAAGGCCATATCTCTCCTTTACAAAGGCTCCGATATCTCTTAATACATTGAAATCCAGATTCACCTCAGCCACGCTGCCGTCAGGCAGTGGCACTCCACCATGAGATGTGCCTGTTTGTACACTGATCTTTGATATTCCCTTCATCTCAGGGGTGAACTGTTCTTTAAGTGTCCTGGCGTATCCCTCCATAAAGGCCTCTGCCTCCTGAACAGTGGAGTTCTTCCCGCCGATATGTCCGATCTCCGCACCCACTGACACGGTAATGCCATCTGGCTCGATATCCCTTATAAAGCCTGTAATCAAAGCAGTATTCAGGTAGTTCAGATGCTGCTGTTGGTCGAGGGAGTCGGAGGAGTAATCAACAAGGGTCGAGGCATCGATATCTATGTTATAAAAACCTGCAAGTATGGCCTCCTTGGTGATTGCCTTGAGTTGTCGAAGCTCCCCTTCCGGGTCATTTTTGTACTGTTTAGAGTTAAACTGAAAATGATCACCCTGAATAAATACCGGGCCTCTGAAGCCCTCTTTTACTGCTGCAGCCAATATGCAGGAGGCATACTCTGATGGATGCTGAAGGGTGTATCTGATCTCGGAACGGGCTATCTCAAAGATAAAGGCTCCTATATTCTTTTCTTTTGCAAGTTTGAAGACCCTCCGTGCCACATCATAGGTCATGCACCTTAGGTTAATTGCAGGTGTTGTGAATCCCGAGACCTCACCCCTTCCCATTGCCATGTAAAGCTCATGTATGGATGAGGTTATGGTACCATACTCATTGGCAATGGCCCGGATAAGGCTTTTTGCACTCTCCGATGTTTCCGTATCGGAGGAGAATACGGCTGTATAGATCAAAGAATCGATAATGCTACTTCTTAACTTGGCTTCATCAATGATTCTCAGTCCTTCCGGTGTGAATTCTATAGCGGCTTTTACAATCGATTGAAGCTCTTCCTGGCTTTTTGCAATTACGGACATGTTACCCTCCTGTAGGAGAAATACCTTCTTTAAGCCCCGTTTTTTAAAGGTGCCCAAACTCTCAGAATGACTCCTGATTTGATATTTATACTTTACTATGAAGACGGATTTATAAGTCAAGAGAAGGAATTTTGTTTCCTGAAGGTCGCCAAAAACTTGACAAATATGACGTATTAAACTTATCATTAATGTCTGATACCCTATCCCAGTTATAAAAGAAAAAATAGCTTTTCAGACATCATGAAGAAAAAGAAGAAGAAGAAAAAAAGCGAAAGGCTCTTTCTTTCAGGCAACGAAGCGATTGCCCTTGGTGCATATGAATCAGGTGTAAAAGTTGCCTCAGCTTATCCAGGAACCCCTTCTACAGAGATTCTGGAATCCCTTTCCAGGTATGAGGGTGTGTACGCCGAATGGGCACCTAATGAAAAAGTGGCATTGGAGGTGGCTCTGGGAGCCTCTTTTGCCGGAGTGAGGGCAATAGCCTCAATGAAGCATGTGGGTCTGAATGTAGCTGCTGATCCCCTGTTTACTGCTGCTTACACCGGTGTCAGAGGTGGGCTTGTTGTTGTAACTGCAGATGATCCAGAGATGCACAGTTCGCAGAATTCACAGGACAATCGTAATTATGCCCTGGCAGCAAAGCTGCCCATGCTTGAGCCTGCAGAGCCGTCTGAGGCAAAATACTTTACCAGACTGGCCTTCCAGTTGAGTGAGGAGTTCGACACCCCCGTACTTTTAAGAACCACAACAAGGGTCTCCCATGTGAAAGGGATTGTTTACAAAGAGAGGAGACGACTGTCAAAGGTAAAGCCCGACCTTGTTAAGATTCCGGAGAAGTTTGTTATGCTCCCAGTTAATGCGCGGAAGAGGCGTGTCGAGCTTGAGAAGAGGCTCCAGAGGCTCAGGGAACTTGCAGAGACCTTTGAAGTCAATACAATAGAGTGGGGAGACAGAAGTATCGGTTTTATTACCTCAGGCATATCGTACCTTCATGTCAAAGAGGTCTTTCCTGAGGCATCCGTTCTGAAGTTAGGCATGGTCTATCCTTTACCCGAGAAGATGATCAGGAACTTTGCAGAGGCTGTTGATGAACTTTACATAGTAGAGGAGTTGGATCCCTTTATAGAGACCCTGGTTAAGGCCATGGGAATAGAGTGTAAGGGGAAGGAGCTAATCCCTTCATATGGTGAACTCAACCCTTCGGTTCTCAGAAAGGCGATCAAAGGTGAAGAGGAGGATCTTTTCGAACCTGTGAAGATTCCCCTCAGACCACCAAGCATGTGTCCGGGCTGTCCACACAGGGGAATCTTTTACAATCTTTCGCGACTGAAGCTCTTTGTTGCAGGAGATATAGGCTGCTATACCTTAGGGGCTCTGAAGCCTCTGTCCTCAATGGATACCTGTGTCTGTATGGGAGCAAGCATAGGAAATGCCTTTGGTATGGAGAAGGCCCTTGGTAAAAAGGCCCTTGGTAAGGTTGTGGCGGTTATAGGAGATTCCACGTTTATCCACTCAGGTATTACTTCCCTTATAGATATTGTTTATAACAAAGGTTTTACAACGGTTATTATCCTTGACAACCGCACCACGGCAATGACAGGTCACCAGCCGAATCCGGTAACCGGTTTTACCGTTTGTGGTGAAAGCACAATAGAGATAGATTTAGAGACCCTTTGTAGGGCAATAGGAGTGAAAAATGTTCGTACCGTTAATCCCCATCAGATAGAAGAGACACTTAAGGTGATCAGGGAGGAGATTAAAAGGCCGGAGCCATCGGTCATTATATCAAAGTATCCCTGTGTTTTACTGCCGGAGGAACGGAAGAGAGAAAAGCCACTCTATATAATTATAGATAAAGAGTGCACAGGTTGCAGGGCCTGTCTGAGGCTTGGATGTCCTGCCATTGAGTGGGTAATGATTGACAAAAAAGAGGCAAAAAAGAGAGGCAGAGAGAAACAGAAAGGGTATGCACGAATAAATACGGTTCTTTGTAACGGATGTGGTGAATGTGAGATTGTGTGCAAATTTGATGCTATAGTTCTGGAAGGTGATGATGGAAAGGACGAATAATATACTCTTCTGTGGCGTAGGAGGCCAGGGAATACTACTGGCCAGTGAGGTGACATCCCATGCCCTAATTGAGGCAGGTTATGATGTTAAGAAGAGCGAGGTCCATGGTATGGCCCAGCGAGGCGGTGCTGTGGAGGCCTTTCTTCGTTACGGTGAGAGGGTTTATTCTCCGCTGGTGGGGCTGGGCTCCGTGGATATAGAGGTCTCTTTTGAGCTTCTGGAATCTCTGAGGTACCTGCCGTACCTGAGAAAGGATGCCACTGTTGTGGTCAATACCCAGAGAATCTCTCCTGCCACGGTGGCCACAGGGCTTGAGAACTATCCAGAAGGGATATTGGATGAGCTGAAGAGTCGAGGGCTTAAGGTGTATCCTGTTGATGCCTTTTCAATAGCTCAGGAGCTTGGAGAAGTGAGGGCTGTCAATATGATCATGGTAGGTGTGCTTTCAAGATTTTTGCCTGTTGAGGCTGACCTCTTTATCGATGTTATAAAACAGAGGGTAAAAAAGAGATTTCACGAGGTCAACATAGAGGCCTTTAACAGGGGCAGGGAGATAATCGAATAAAACCGCTTCTGTGTAATACAGTTCAGCCATGTCGTTAACTTTATAAATCAGGAGGTACCCTGAGATGATATGGAATGAGGAGTTTGAGACATTGCCAAGGGAGGCCATAGAGGCCATTCAGTTAAAGAGGCTTCAGTCAGTTGTCGAGAGGGTGTATGCCACTGTTGCACCATACAGGAAAAAGATGGATGAGGCAGGTGTTAAGCCTGAGGATATAAAGAGTCTGGATGATCTGAGACGGTTGCCTTTTACAACCAAAGATGACCTTAGAGAGAATTATCCCTTTGGCATGTTTGCTGTTCCACTTGAAAGGGTGGTGAGGGTACATGCCTCATCGGGTACCACAGGTAAGCCAACTGTAGTCGGTTACACAAGGCGCGATATTGACACATGGGCCGAGTTGATGGCCAGGACCCTTGCCTGTGCCGGGGTTCACAGAGGAGATGTTGTTCACAATGCCTACGGTTACGGGCTCTTTACAGGAGGTCTGGGCTTCCACTACGGTGCTGAAAGACTCGGAGCCACTGTAATTCCCATCTCAGGTGGAAATACAAAGAGACAGATAATGATTATGAAGGATTTCGGCTCAACCGTACTTACCTGTACCCCCTCCTATGCATTGAATATTGCCGATGTGATAAGAGAGACAAATGTTGATTCCTCGGAGTTAAAGATCAGGGTTGGTATCTTCGGAGCCGAGCCCTGGAGCGAGAACATGAGGGAGGAGATAGAGAAGAAACTTGGCATAGATGCTATTGATATTTACGGACTGAGTGAGATTATGGGGCCAGGAGTTTCCGTTGAATGTATTGAGAAAAAACATGGTCTTCATATCTTTGAGGACCACTTCATTCCGGAGATTATTGATCCCCAGACAGGTGAGGTGCTTCCTCCCGGTGAAAAAGGAGAACTGGTATTCACTACCTTAACAAAGGAGGCATTTCCGGTAATCCGTTACAGAACAAGGGATATAACAAGGCTGATAACAGAGCCTTGTATATGTGGCAGAACCTTCTACAGGATGGAGAAGGTTACGGGAAGATCCGACGATATGCTGATTATCCGCGGAGTGAATGTCTTCCCATCCCAGATAGAACATGTTCTGATGAGTGTTGAAGGTGTGGAGCCTCACTACCAGATAATCGTTGACAGGGAGGGAGCCCTGGATGTGATGGAGGTTCAGGTAGAGGTAAGCGAGGATATCTTCTCCGACGAAATCAAGGTGCTTGAGGGGCTTGCAAAGAGGATTGAGCAGGAGATGAAGGAGACCCTCAGTGTTTCATGCAAGGTGAGACTTGTTGAGCCTAAGACTATCCAGCGTAGCGAAGGTAAGGCCAAGAGGGTTATTGACAAAAGAAAGATCTGAAAGGAGGCCTTTATGAAGGTAGAACAGATATCCATTTTTCTGGAGAATAAGTCCGGCAGACTTGCTGAGGTGACGAGGATACTGTCTCAGGCAGGCATCAACATAAGGGCTCTCTCTCTTGCCGATACCTCTGACTTCGGAATCCTCCGTCTTATTGTTAATGATACAGAAAAGGCAAAGGCTGTTCTCAAGGAAAACGGCTTTACAGTAGGTAAAACAGAGGTTGTTGCAATAGAGGTGCCTGACAGACCAGGCGGACTGGCAGGGATACTTGAGGCCCTGGAGGGAAAGGATATCAATGTGGAGTATATGTATGCCTTTGTTCAGAGTAGCGGCGAGAACGCCATCATCATCTTCAGGTTTGATGAACTGGAAAAGGCAATCGCCGCCCTTCAGGAGGCTGGCGTAAGGATACTGAAGGGTGAGGAGGTTTATGCCCTGTAAAGGGCTTGTGCCGGAGGTAGAAAGATATATGACCGAATCAATCAACGAAAAAAGGAGGTTTGGTATGAGGGTTTTCAGGGTATTAATTCTGGCATTGTTCATCTTTTCCATAGTAGTCACACCCGCACTTGCTAAGGACACAATCAAGATTGGTGCTATACTTGCTGTTACAGGGCCTGCATCCTTTCTTGGTGCTCCCGAGGCAAAAACACTTCAGATGCTTGCCGAAGAGATTAACTCACAGGGAGGCATTAACGGAAAGAAGATCGAGTTGATAATTAAGGACTCCGGAGCAAGCCCGGAAAAGGCTATCTCTTTTGCCAAACAGTTGATAGAAGAAGAAAAGGTATTTGCAATCATCGGACCCTCAACAAGCGGTGAGACCCTTAAGATCAAAAATATCTGCGAGAAGTCAAAGACAATATGTATATCCTGTGCGGCAGCCGAGTTGATTGTCAACCCTGTTGCCAAGTATGTCTTTAAAACCCCTCAGAAGGACAGTTTTGCAGCACGCAAAATATACATGCAGATGCAGAAGATGGGTATCAAGAGGATCGGAGTGGTTGTAGGAAATACCGGCTTTGGAAAGGCAGGAAAGGCACAGCTTGAGAAACTTGCTCCAGAGTATGGCATCGAGATAGTTATCAGTGAGGTCTATGATAAGAAGGCAACAGACCTGACCGCCCTTGTTACAAAGCTGAAGGCAAAGAATGTGGAGGCTGTGGTCAACTGGTCAATCGTTCCTGCCCAGGCAATAATTGCAAAGAATATGAAGCAGATAGGGCTGAATGTTCCCCTGTTCCAGAGCCATGGCTTTGGAAACATCAAGTATGTTAAGGCTGCCGGGGCAGCTGCAGAGGGGATAATCTTTCCTGCCGGAAGGCTCCTTGTTGCAGATATGCTGCCGGATAATCACCCTCAGAAGCCTGTGCTGATAAAGTATAAAAGGGATTATGAATCCAGATATCATGAGGAGGCAAGCACCTTTGGAGGTCATGCCTATGATGCATTTATGATTCTTGTAAATGCAATCAAGAAGGCAGGTTTTGACAAGGAGAAGGTAAGGGATGCAATAGAGAACATGAAGGGATTTGTAGGAACAGGCGGTATCTTCAACTTTTCTCCTCAGGATCACAATGGTCTCGATATCGACTCCTTTGAGATGCTGACAGTGAAGAACGGAAAATTTGTATTGCTGGAGAACAAATAAACACTCCAACCAAAACTTTTTAAATGACAGTGGGGTGTAATGCGGTACACCCCACTGTCTGATCAGATAATCAGCCAGTAAGGAATCATCATTTCTTCATGAGCGTAGAACTCTTTTTCCAGTATATCGTGGCCGGTATAACCTATGGCATCATCTACGCAATCGTTGCCATAGGTTTTAATATTATTTACAACACAACAGGCATTATAAACTTTGCCCAGGGTGAATTTGTCATGCTTGGTAGCATGATAGCCATATCTCTCACACCCTATATGCCCCTTCTTCTGGCAATCATTCTTGCAGTTATAATCACCATGCTCATTGGTGCACTTATAGAGATCCTGTTTATTCGATGGCTTGACTCACCCTCTGTGCTCAGAATGATTATTATCACCATAGGACTGTCCATCCTTATACGTGAGGTAGCTCTTGCTATCTGGGGAGAAAATGTCAGGGCCCTTCCGTACTTTACCGGTAATGAGGTCAGCTCCATCTCTTTTGGTGGAGTCCATATTTCACCACAGGTGCTCTGGGTTATCGGGGTGTGTACGGTGATGGTACTTATCCTTCAGGCATTTTTTAAATTTACCATGGTGGGCAGGCAGATGCGTGCATGTGCTGCAAACAGAGAGGCGGCAAGGCTTTGCGGAATAAATGCAAAGAACATGGTCACCCTCTCCTTTATGCTGAGTGCAGGCATAGGAGCGGTGGCAGGCTGTGTTGTCTCACCCATAACATACAGTCAGTACAACATGGGAACAGGGCTTGCAATTAAAGGTTTTACCGTGGCAATACTGGGTGGACTTGGCAATAGTATGGCTGCAGTTGTAGCAGGCCTGCTGCTTGGAACGATCGAATCCTTCAGTATATGGATTATGCCTACAGCTTATAAGGATGCTATTTCAATATCCATACTGCTTTTAATTCTCTTCCTCCGTCCAGGCGGGCTTTTTGGTAGCAAAGAAGAGATGACGCTTAAGGAGTTCTGATGAGAGGAAGGTATCTGCATATTACATTGCTCTCAATCTTTGTGGTTGCTGTACAGGTGATCACTCAAATCACCGATACCACCTATTATTTAACACAGCTGACAATGGCAGCTTACTACAGTCTTGTAATCCTGGGGCTAACCCTTCTTATGGGGTATGCAGGGCAGATCTCCCTGGGACATGCCGGTTTCTTTGCCATTGGAGGATACACATCTGCCGTACTTACAACATATAACCTGATTCCATACAAAGAGAAAGCCATTGTAAAGGTTATGGCATCCATGGGAATGCTACAGATGAGGGAGGATCTTTACGGAGGCCAGATTCTGAACCTTCATCCCTGGATTGCATTCCTCCTTGCAATCGCTATCACAGTGGCAGTGGCCTATGTTATCGGTATACCTGTTCTTAAACTGAAAGGCCATTATCTGGCAATGGCAACACTGGGATTTGGAATTATTATCTATCGCATAGTACTTGGTACCCCTCTTTTCGGAGAGGCTGATGGTATCTCTGATGTTCCAGCCTTCGGACTGCTGCCGGGCATTGAAGTAAGCGGAGACATGTCAATGAGGATACAAAACTACTATATTGCCTGGGTGATTGTTATAGTGGCTGTGCTACTGCTGCTGAATCTTATAGACTCGAGGGTGGGAAGAGCGCTCAGGGCCATCCATGGTGCCGAAGACGCAGCAGATGCCATGGGTGTAAACACAGCGGAGTATAAACTTAAGACCTTCATATTAAGTGCTGTTTTTGCAGCCACGGCAGGTGTGTTTCTCACGCATTTTAACGGAGGAATCGGGCCGTCAGAGGCATCTGTTATGAAGTCAGTAAGATACGTAGCAATTGTAGCAGCAGGTGGTATGGCCAGTATATGGGGAGCCTTAACCATGGCAGCAGTTCTGAACTTTCTCTCTTTGAGAGGTTATTTCGGTTCCTATGATGATGCTGTCTTCGGTGCCATTCTGATTGTAATCATGCTTTTTGCACCGGAAGGGATACTGAGGTTGCCTGTTATGAAGAATATACAGAGACTCCTGCGATTCAAACCCTCGGAGGGCAGTGATGGTGCTTCTTGATGTAAAGGGGTTGAGCAAAAGCTTCGGAGGGTTGAAGGCTGTCAGTAATGTAAGTTTTACGGTCCGAGAGGGTATTATAAAGGCGGTAATCGGACCGAACGGTGCTGGTAAGACCACGCTTTTTAATCTCATCTCTGGAGTACTTAAGCCTGACAGCGGAAAGATAATATTCAAGAACGAGGAGATTCAGGGGCTTGAGCCTTTTCAGATCGCCCATCGGGGAGTCTCCCGTACATTTCAGCATCTGAGACTCTTTCCCGGGATGACGGTACTTGAGAATGTCATGATGGGCAGACATATACACAGCAGGTCAGGTTTTTTTGCCGGAATGCTGAATATGCCCTGGACACGCAGGGAAGAAAAAGGCGTAAGACAGAAGACTTTCGAGATACTGGAAATAATAGGTATTGCCGATCTTGCTGACAAGGAGGCTGTAAGCCTTGCCTATGGCCAGCAACGGATTGTGGAACTGGCAAGGGCTCTGGCTCTGGAGCCGAAGCTGATGCTGCTTGATGAACCGGCAGCAGGACTGAATATGCGTGAGACAGCAGATATTGCCAGGCTTATTACGAAGATACGAGATATGGGAGTGACTGTGCTTATAGTTGAGCATGATATGAGTCTTGTAATGAATATATCCGATGAGATTGTGGTTCTCAGCTATGGTGAAAAGATAGCAGAGGATGTACCTCTTGCCATACAGAAGAACGAAGAGGTGATAAGGGTTTATCTGGGAGAGGATGATGCTTAGATTGAGAAACGTAGAGGCCGGTTACGGAAGACTTAAAGTGCTTCATAAGGTGAGTATCCATGTTGATCCCGGTGAGATAGTGACTATAATAGGTGCAAATGGAGCAGGAAAGACCACCCTGCTGAAAACCATAGCAGGACTTCTGAAACCACGTTCTGGAGAGATACTGTTTAAGAAACAGCCCATTGCCGGATGTCCTGCAGAGAGGATTGTCTTCTCAGGCTGTGCCCTGGTGCCGGAGGGAAGACAGGTTTTCTCAACAATGACGGTACGGGAGAATCTTCTTCTTGGGGCCTATGTTCGTTATAAAAGAAGACAGAAAAGTCTTGTGGACAGGGAGTTGGAAAGGATATACGAGACCTTTCCCCGTCTAAAGGAGCGCGAAGGGCAGCTTGCCGGTACCCTTTCCGGAGGAGAGCAGCAGATGCTGGCAATTGCTCGAGCCCTTATGTCAGGGCCCGAACTTATCATGATGGATGAGCCTTCAATGGGATTGGCTCCGCTTGTGGTAAAGGAGATCTTTAAGATTATTTCACAGCTGAGAGATGAAGGTAAAACCGTATTGTTAGTCGAACAGAATGCCAAGGCTGCTCTTTCCGTTGCCGACAGAGGTTATGTGCTTGAGACCGGTAGAATTGTGCTCCAGGGACCTTCTGAGGATCTCCTGGAGAATCGGGATGTTCAGCGTGCATATCTGGGAAGGGATCTGGACTCAGAGATCAGACTGTAACGGCCCCGGCCTCTACAGTGTCTGTAACAGGCTTTTGCTCTGGTTCCCTTTCTGTACTGTTTAAAGAGCTTTCACTGGTTTTAAAAACTGAGATTGCCTGTGCCAGTGATGTTGCAAGCTCTGATATTTCACGAGCAGCATTGTTAACCTGTTCAATCAATCCTGTTGTCGTTTCAATGTCTAAGGAGATACGTTCCATACTCTGGCTTATCTGCTCAGCTGCAGAGGACTGTTCCTCTGTTGCGGTTGCGATTCGTTGAACCATATCCATTACCTTGTCGGAGCTGTTTACTATCTGATTTAATGAACCGGAGGCCTGTTGAGCCATTGTGACGGTCTCTTCGGCCATGGACTTACCCTCTTCCATTATTATTATGGACTGTTTAACCTCTCTCTGTATTGCCCTTATCTTTTCCTCTATCTCCATGGTTGCTCTGGCAGTCTTTTCAGCAAGTTTTCTGACCTCATCGGCAACAACTGCAAAGCCTCTTCCCTGCTCACCTGCCCTTGCTGCCTCAATGGCTGCATTAAGGGCAAGGAGGTTGGTCTGGTCTGCAATGTCCTGAATAACAGAGAGTATCTCTCCGATCTCCTCGGAACGTTTGCCAAGCCCCTCCATACTCTGTGCAGCGGTACTAACCTTTTCGGCAAGCTCCTGTATGCTGAGTACCGATTTCTCAACCGCTTTATTTCCATCTTCAGCCAGTGTATTGGATTCCTTTGTAGCCTCTGATGCCTCTGAGGCATTCTTGGCCATATCTATAATTGTTTGAGACATCTCAACAGAGGAGGTTGCTATCTGTTCGACCTGGGTCTTCTGTTGTTGTGCGAGTGAGTGCATATGTTCAGCGGTCTCGTAGAGGTTGTTTACCCTTTCAGATAGATGGTTTATATCGCTGGATGTTCTGGCGAAAAAGGAGATGAACTTTGCCCTTAGCTTGTTGAACTGGGTTACCAGGTCTTTTAACTCGTCCACCACATCAAGTTCAATATCGTCCGTGAAGTCTGCATTGCCTAGCAGGTTACACATTTTGGAAAGGGGCGTCAGAACGGATTGTTTTAGCAAAAGAAATATTAGCATTGAAATAAGAAGAGCGGAGACAATAAATATTATGGTCGTGTAGAGCACGTCTCTCTTGTTAGCCTTTATAAGTTCGGTTATATCCTTGAGCACAAGGACATGGCCGATAGTCTGTTCGGAGTAGTCTTTTATTGGAAGGGCCTTTTTGATGTAGAAACGAGAACTTATCTCTACCGGATCTTCATCATTGCCGGAAAGGTCTAAATTCTTAATCATTTCTCCTACTGTCTTGTCAGAGAAGGCATAAAAGATCATTCCATCCTTTACAACATCAGTTTCCTTGTTTTTAAATCTTCGTGCTGCCTTAAAGACATCCTCACGGATACCTACGGCATATTCGGTCCTGGTTGTATCCTTTGCTGCAAGAAGGATATTATTAATACTTGCTCCGAACTCTACACTGCCGATATGCCTGCCTTCATAGTAAACAGGATAAACCACCCGTAGCCCTGGACCTGCACGTCCCACCTCCAGACCTACAACGGGTTTCAAATCTCTGTTTGCGGCTACAACTGTTTTTCTGAACGCAGAAAGATCGTCTCCGAACTTTTGAGGTTTATGGACTCTAAGAAAACTGATTGCCGGTGGCTTGTGAAACTGGAACTGGGCTATGCCATATTTGGGCTTGAGTACCTTTTTGTAAAAATCAACGGTCAGGGAGGCAAGTTTTTCTCTATCCTCCGAGGCGAAGGCGCTTATGATATCCCTGTTTCTCAGAAGTGTTTCCATGGCCATGGAGAGATCCTGCCCCTTAACAACTATCTCATTGTTAAAAATCTCATTGAATGTCTGAATGCTTGCCGAGGCAACCTTCATTATCTGATTCTTTGCCTTTATGTAGTTGTAAAGGCTTAGTACAATGCCTCCTGTGAGGAGTATGGAAAGCACAATAAACAGAAGCCGGAACCGAAGGCTACCAAACTGTTTGACGAACTTTCCCATGTCTCTTTACCTCCTGAGTGTGTAGTCCAGTAGACCTCAAGTGCTCAAATGATATTATCGGACAGGATATAAAAAACTTTAATACCTATAAATAAAACACAAATTATGTACTAAAGAGGGGGTACAATGAAAGCCAGGGAATGTTATTAAAATTTTTATTGCAATTTCGGCAATGATTTAAGCATTTCCATTGAAAGATACCTGCTCAGTCTGTTATCTTATTTAGATGAGTGACGAGATACTGGAGATAGTAGACAGAGATGGCAGAATAATAGGCCATGCTCCCAGGTCTGTTATTCACGGCAACAACAGCCTGCTTCACAGAGTTGTCCATGTTCTTGTCGTAAACAGCGAAGGTGCGATACTGCTTCAGAAGCGTTCCAGGAACAAGGATGTTGCTCCTGGAAGATGGGATACCTCAGTAGGAGGCCACGTTGACCTTGGTGAGTCAATTGAGGAGGCTGCCAGAAGAGAGATGAAGGAGGAACTGGGGATTGAGCCGGTAGATATGAGGTTTCTCTATACCTACATTCATTCAAATCCTTACGAGTCGGAGTTGGTTTATACTCATGAGTGTCTTTATGAAGGTCCTTTTCAATACAATACAGAAGAGATAGAGGATGTCAGATTCTGGAGCAGGGATGAAATCAGAGAAAATCTGGGAAAGGGAATATTCAGTGATAATTTCGAAGAGGAGTTCCAAAGGTATCTGGAATTTAAAAACAAAGATTTTTGAAACACGGAGGTAGAGATGATTTCTGAAAGAGCCGGACGCGTTAAGCCCTCACCAACCCTTGCTATGGACTCCAGGGCAAAAGAGATGAAGGCACAGGGTATCGATGTCCTCAGTTTTGGCGTTGGGGAGCCTGACTTTGATACTCCGGAAAATATTAAAGAGGCGGCGATCAGGGCGTTAAAAGACGGGAAAACAAAATATACACCGGCAGGCGGTATTCCAGAACTGAAGGAGGCGATAATTGAGAAACTTCAGAGAGACAACGGCCTTACATATAAGCCTGAAGAGATTATAGTATCCTGCGGTGCAAAACATAGCCTGTATAATATTGCCCAGGCGATACTTAGTCCCGGAGATGAGGTGATAATTCCTTCTCCTTACTGGGTTTCCTATCCTGCGCAGGTTTTGCTTAACGATGCAACTCCGGTTTTTGTTGAAACAAAGGAAGAAGAAAACTTTATGATACAGCCTGACCAGTTAGAGGCAGCCATAACAGATAAAACCAAGGCCATTATCCTTAATTATCCGTCAAATCCCACAGGTCTTACATATGATGAATCTGTGCTAAGGGAGATAGGTGAGATCGCGGTCAAACATAATATATACATTGTATCTGACGAGATTTATGAAAAGCTTCTTTATGACGGACACAAGCATATCAGCATAGCATCTCTGTCAGAAGAGATAAAGGCCCGGACAATCCTGGTGAACGGACTTTCGAAATCCCATGCCATGACAGGATGGAGGATAGGGTATGCTGCGGGGCCAGTGGATGTCATAAAGGCAATGACCAAGATTCAGAGCCACTCCACATCGAACCCGACATCCATTGCCCAGTGGGCGGCAGTTGAGGCATTGAGAGGACCTCAGGATTTCATAGACAAGATGCTGGCAGAGTTTGACAAGAGAAGAAGGTTTCTTGTGGAGTCTCTGAACGCCATGGAGGGAGTCTCCTGCACAATGCCAGCCGGTGCCTTTTATGCCTTTCCGAATGTCTCCGGTCTTCTTGAGAAGGCACAACAGGTAAAGGACTCCTACTCTCTTGCAATGTATCTCCTTGAGAAGGCCCTTGTTGCCCTTGTTCCTGGAAGTGCCTTTGGTGCAGAGGGGTATCTCAGGATATCCTATGCCACATCCATGGAAAACATCCGGAAGGGACTCGAGAGAATAAATAAAGCAATCGAGGCACTGGATTGATGAGATGTCGGATATGAAAGAAGAGGCTCCGGATGTTAAAGGATTTAAGTCAGGTTATGTCTCTATAATCGGAAGACCCAATGTCGGCAAGTCAACTCTGCTGAACAATATACTTGCAGAGAAGGTGGCTATTGTAACTCCCAAACCCCAGACCACCCGCAACAGAATTATCGGCATAAAAACTATGGCTGAAGCGCAGATTGTGTTCATTGACACACCTGGCATTCATAAGCCAAGAGAGAGACTGGGAGAGTTTATGGTGAGGGAGGCCACAGCCACCCTGAAAGAGGTTGATATTGTCCTTTTCCTGGTTGAACCAAGCCCCCCTTCCATGCTGGAAAGACAAATAATAGATCTTCTGTCAAAGGCTGCAAAAAATCAACATGTGTTTTTGTTGATAAACAAGATTGATAAAGTGAAGAAGGCAGAGATTCTGCCTGTAATTGATGCCTACTCCAGGCTTTATCCATTTGCAGAGATTATCCCGATATCAGCCCTCAAGGGAGAAGGATTAGATATACTTCTAGGTAAAATTATCGAATATCTTCCCGAAGGACCAAAGTACTATCCCGATGACATTGTTACTGATCAGGCCGAGAGATTCCTTGTGACAGAGATAATTCGTGAGAAGATAATGTGTATGACTGCCGATGAGATTCCTTATGCGGTTGCAGTTGAGGTTATAAGCTGGGAGGAAAAAAAGGATATAATAGTAATAGGAGTAAATATTTATGTTGAAAAAGATAGCCAAAAAGGTATTATAATAGGTAAGAAAGGGGCGAGATTGAAAGCTATCGGTTCGGGAGCAAGGCAGGAGATAGAGGCAATCCTAAACACTAAGGTCTATCTCGATCTCTGGGTGAAGGTTAAGGAGGATTGGAAGAATAGGCCGGGTGCGCTGAGAGAACTGGGGTATCAGTGATGCTTATCCAGATGAAGGTAGAGGGATTACTTTTTGATCCGAGAAGCGGAATGTATATTCTACTTCTTAAAGAGATAGACGGAGCCCAGACCCTGCCCATCTGGATAGGAAAGCCTGAGGCTGATTCTATAGCCCTTGCACTTGGCAAGGTGGTCACTCCAAGACCCCTTACACATGATCTCCTGAAAAACATTCTTCACACCCTGCATATCGAGGTCTCTCGTGTAATTGTGACAGACATTATTGACAATACCTATTACGCAGTCCTTTATCTGATTGACGGTGACAGAGAGATTCCAGTAGATTCACGCCCCAGTGATGCTGTAGCCCTGGCTCTCAGGGTGAATGCTCCCATATTCGTGGAAGACGGTATACTGGAGCGGAGACAGTCGGATGAACTTGAAGAATGGCTGAAGAATCTCAAACCCGAAGATTTTGGGAATATAATGTAGATGCTTAAAAGGACCGAAGGTATTGTCTTGAGAAATCGCCCCTATCTTGAAGCTGACCTTATTGTTACCTATCTTACAAAGGACTTTGGAGTTATTGACCTTTTTGCAAAAAGTCCCAGAAAGGTGGGGAGTCGTTTCGGAAGCAGCCTGGAACCCCTTACATATGCAAAGATATCTCTCTACGGCAAAGAGCAGTCCAACCTTCCGAGGCTTACCCAGTCGGACATAATCAGGCCTTTTCACGGGCTGAGAGAGTCTATTCAGACATTTCTCAGAGTGTCGGAGATACTGGAGCTTACACTCAAGGTGCTACCTGTCCATGAGGCAAACCGCCAGGTATTTGCTTTGCTTCTTAATACCCTTGAGCTGTTGGAAGAAAAATACGAGCCTCTGTACATCACATTTTACAAGATTAAGCTCCTTCTCATGACAGGGTTTGCTCCCCAGCTACACAGGTGTCTAAGATGCGGTGGCTCCACTGAGAGGTTTTATCTCTCAGAAGGTGCTGCCTTATGCAGCAACTGTGCTGACGGAAACAACAAATATATTCTCTTTGATCAACCGGTAAGGCGGTTATATAACTATCTTGTCAGAATAAGGCCGACAGTACTTAAGAGGCTCAGAATAAGCCGCGAGCTCCTGTCAGGACTTGAGGAACTGATCGATTCTCATATAAACTATACAGTAGTAGACAGAATGAATACAAAGGAGTTTGTCCTGCAGGCAGAAGGGAGAGGATGAAACACCCCTGGGAGACACTCAAAGATCTGCTATCCATTCAGGAGCGGGTTAACAGACTCTTTGATGACGTGATGTCCGAGTCTGAGGGGACAAAAGAGTCCATCTCGTGGTGTCCTAAAGTGGATGTTTATGAGACAGATAATGAGTTTGTGGTGAATGCCGAAGTTCCTGGAGTAACTCAGGATAACCTCAACATTAAAATAGATGGGAATGTTCTTGTTATAAAAGGATATCGTCCGTTGTATGGAGCCTTTGCGGATATACCGGGCAATTATCACAGAATAGAATGTAGTTATGGCGGTTTTCAGAGGTCGTTCCTTTTGCCCGAAGGGGTAGATTCAACAGGTATTAAGGCAAGCTTGAAGGACGGAATATTACAGATAGTACTTCCAAAGAAAAAAGAGTCTGTTATCAGGCAGATACGGATAGAATGAGATGATAAGTGCAAAACTCGGACATTTCCTCGACAGGCCTCTTGAGCCTATTGCAAAGCGCATCAGGCTTACTCCCAACTTTTTTACCATAACCGGATTCTTGATAACAACTTCTGGTGCCATCGTGTTACCATACGATCCCGTGATCGCTGCAGTGATAATTCTTATCGGAGGTGGCTTTGATGTGTTAGACGGTGTTGTGGCCCGGACCAACGGAATGGTTACCAGGTTCGGGGCCTTTCTGGATTCAGTGCTGGATAGATACTCGGATGCCTTTGTCTTTATCTCGATAGCATGGTATATGTATCTGCAGGGCAAGATGACAGGTGTTGTTCTAAGTCTTGGCACTTTGGTGGGAGCTCTTCTGATCAGCTATGCAAGGGCAAGGGCTGAGGGGTTGAATATGGAGTGCCATACCGGGCTTATGGAGAGACCTGAAAGGGTTATTCTCACAACATTGGCCTGTTTTACAGGGTATTTCCTGCCGATTTTGTGGATTCTTTGTATTCTTACCCATTTCACGGTTATTCAACGAATACTTTACGTAAGAAGCAAGTTTTATAAGAAATAGGGCATGTCTGCTTTTTGAACTTCTGTTAGGCGAACTTTTTGCTCAAACCACTCAATTGCAACTTCTGTTCTTGCCGATATGCTAATTACTACTCTATGGGAAGCCTTATGTAAAAAGCGGTTCCCTGGCCCGGTGTGCTCTCAACGCTTATATCGCCGTGATGGGCCTTGATGAAGTTGTAGCACATCCATAGCCCAAGGCCGACGCCTTTGCTTCCCTCTTTTGTGGTGAAGAAAGGATCAAAGATCTTGTGTTTAATATCTGCTGGTATTCCAGGGCCGTTATCCGCTATCTTAATGGATATGTAATTGTCTTTTTCCCATGTTTGCACCATAATGGTGTCTCCGATGTTTGAGCCCTTTAACGCCTGTACAGCATTCCTTAGTATGTTAATAAACACAACCTTAATAAGTTCGCCGTCAAGATTTAATAACGGAAGATCAGAATAGTTTTTGATGATTCTTATATTATGTTTTACAAACAGTTCATCTAATTGCTCAAAACATTCATCTATGAGCTTATCAAGGGATACAAGACTCCTCTTAAGATTGGATGTTTTGGCAAAGGATAGCATGTCTTCCACAACCCTTTTTATTCTTAAAGCTGCATTGTAAATATTTTGTATGCCTTTGACTGTTACGTTATCAAGTGGTTTGGTCATTAACATTTCGGCATATCCAACTATGCCGGTGAGGGGGTTATTGATTTCATGGGCAATGCATGCCGTCATCTGTCCGAGTGCAGCAAGTTTTTCCGCTTGCAGTGCCCTCTTTTCAAGTTCATATTCCTTTGTTATATCCCTGATAACCAATATATGACCCTTCATCCCCTCGGTAAAAGGATATGCCTTAAAGGAGTAAGTCCTGTCATTGGTATGCAGAATTCTTGATACTTCCTTTGTAAAAGGGGCTTTGTTATCTTTCATTTTACAGGGGATCCGGAGTATATCGCAGATATTCTTGTGGATGATATCCTCGCCAAAGGTTTTGAACATGGCCTGATTTGCATTTACAATACGGCATTCCTCATCGACTATCGCGATCATGTCTGCAATAGAGTCAAAGGTTTTCTGCCACTGATTAGCCCACTCCTGAATAACACGGTTTTTTCGCCTATATTCTTTTCAAGGGTTGTTATCTTATTGAGGGAGACAAAAGACAGGACAAAGAAAGAAAAAATACTTATGAGGATGGTAAAGAAAAAGACCTTTCTTGTAACCTGCATTGCACCGCTGGTACTGAAAGTGCAGATCTCAAACTGCTTGTTAGCTTCTCGATAGGCATTCTCTGCAAAGCCTTTGATGAAAGAGAGTGTGGTTTGTATTTGAAGGAGATTCTCTTTGTTGTTCGGGAATTCATCTTTCATGAATAAGTTTTTAATACCCGTTAATTGAGTCTCTATTCTGTTGAACTTATTTTTTATCAGGTCTTTATGATGACATTGATAG
>JALUAR010000028.1:21836-25644 GCA_027050975.1 Thermodesulfovibrio sp. | reverse complement strand
TTGAAAAATTCCTTAAAAGGGAGATTACTGTTCCGCCTAATCATGATGTTACAGGCGCCATTGGAATGGCCCTCATAGCCATGGATCATATGAAAAGAGAGCCTGAGAGGAAATCTTCCTTCAAGGGTTTTGATCTTGCCACAAGACCCTATCAGCAAAGCTCCTTCGAATGCCGCGGCTGCGAGAATATGTGCGAGATAAACAGAATCAAGATAGAGGGTGAGGAGGGGTATCTCTTCTATGGAGGCAGATGCGAAAAATATGATATCAGGAGAAAGAAGAGGGAAGATATTCCGGACCTCTTCCAATTCAGAGAGGATGCCCTCTGGCATGCCCATAACTCCTACAAAGAGCGTCTTGACCGTAAAGAGATAGTCCCGAAAATAGGAAGGATCGGACTTCCCTATGTGTTTTTCTACCACGACTACCTACCCTACTGGAGCACTCTGCTGTGGGAACTGGGATTTGAGGTGATTCCCTCACCGAAGACAAACAGAAAGGTGGTCAACCTGGGCTTAGAAACAGTACTTGCCGAGACATGCTTTCCAGTTAAGGTTGGACACGGCCATGTAAGATACCTCCTTGAGGAGGGTATAAAGAGGATATTTCTCCCCAGCTTTGTGAACATGAATCAACCTGATGACCCCTATGAAAAAGGGCATGCCTGTCCTCTTACACAGAGTTTCCCCTACCAGATCAGAGTGGCCTTCCCTGAGGCTGAACTATTCATACCCATTGTTAATCTTAAAGAAGGAGACAGCTTTCTCTACAAGGAACTGAGACGGATACTATCACCTTTGGGGGTGTCTTCCGGACAGATAAAGAGGGCCATGCAAAAGGCCAAAGAGGCTCAGGAGGAGTTTTTCCTTAAGATACGCAGAAAGGGTGACGAAATACTATCGAAAATAGACCGAACCACAATCGTAATTGTGGGCAGACCATATAATGCCTTTGACAAGGGAGTGAATCTGGAGATACCGCAGAAGCTTGCCACTCTGGATATCCTGGCCATTCCCATGGACTTTCTGCCTCCCACCGATATCTATAATGACTGGCCTGATATGTACTGGCGTTCAGGCCAGAGAATCCTGAAGGCTGCAAGGTTTATTAAGGACAATCCTTATCTCTATCCCATCTTTATCGGAAACTTCTCCTGCGGACCTGACTCTTTCATTCTGAAATATTTTGAGAAAGAGATCAGTGCCAGACCCTATCTCCATATCGAGATAGACGAACATAGTGCCGATGCAGGAGCTATCACCCGTTGCGAGGCATTCCTAGACAGTGTGGAGGCACAACTGAGGTCCGGGAAGATGAAAGAAAGCGAAAGATATATTCCGAAGAAGACAATGATTCTGGTCAGTGGCAACGGAGACAGGAAGCGTACAATCTTCTTGCCACCCATGAGTGACCATGCCCATGCCCTTGAAGCAGCCTTCAGATATTGCGGAATCCCTGCCGAGGTACTTCCGGAGACAGACAATGAGGCCATAGACCTCGGAAAGAAATACGTATCAGGCAAGGAGTGCTACCCCTGCACAGTTACCACAGGAGACATGCTGAAGAAGGTCTTCTCTGCTGACTTCAAACCCGAAGAGTCAGCCTTCTTTATGCCTTCTGGCACAGGCCCGTGCAGGTTCGGCCAGTACAATCTGTTTCATAGGATGATACTTGATCAATTAGGGCTTCAGGATGTCCCCATATTCTCTCCCGTACAGGATGTCACCCTCTACAAAGACCTTGGCATCGTAGGGGCTGACTTTATTAAGAGGTCCTGGCAGGGCATCGTAGCCTTTGACCTTCTGCTGAAGTGTCTGCATGAGACAAGACCCTATGAAAAAGAAAAGGGAGCAGCAGACAATCTCTACCAGACCTATATTCAGAAACTGAAAAGTGCACTGGAGAGCAGAAACGGTAGCCTTGAATCCCTACTCAACCAGATGAAAAGAGATTTTGAGAATATCCCTAAAATAAAGGATAAAAAACCGCTTATAGGCATTGTGGGCGAGATATTTGTCCGATCCAACAGGTTTTCCAACGAAGAGCTTGTCCGCAAGATAGAGGCCCTTGGCGGAGAGGCATGGCTTTCACCTGTAGATGAGTGGATTTACTATATAAATTATGTATCACTTAAAAAGGCCTTGCGAAAAAAAGACTATTCTGGTATTATACAGTTTCTACTAAAACGGTTCTATCAAAACAAGATAGCTCATAAGTACGAGAGTTATCTCAAGGGGTTCCTGAAGACGGTCCCTGAACCTGAGACAAAGGAGATACTCAGAAATGCTTCGCCATACATTCATGAGTCCTTTGAAGGAGAGGCAATTCTGAGTGTCGGCAAGGCAATAGACATGATCCGGCGAGGTGCCAAGGGGATTGTAAATGCCATGCCCTTTGGCTGTATGCCCGGAACAGTGGTGACCGCCATTATGAGGGGTGTTTCCGAAAAGTACAGAGTACCCACAATCAGTATCCCCTATGATGGTACGGACTCACCGACAACAGCCCTGCTTCTTGAGGCATTCATGGAGCAGGCGAGGAATATATCCTGATTGACAAATTTAAAATAATAAGGAGGTGATTGAGTGGGAAGCGTAAAAAAGTGGCGTAAGAAGAAGATCAACAAGCACAAACACAGAAAACTCCGCAGAAGAATGAAACATAAGAGATAAAAGTGAGGATATACCATGAATGAAAAGAGGGTGTTATTAGAAAGGATCAATCTCCTGGAAAAGGAGGTTCAGACCCTCACAGCTGAAGTACAACGTCTTGATAAGCGTCTAACAGAGCTTGAGGAACTAAAGGTCGAGTTAAAAGGAATAAAGATCTTTTTCGGGCGTGTTCATCCTGAATTCAAGAACCAGTTGCCCGAAATAATGAGAAAGATTAAGAATACAAGAACCTCCGAGTAGTGCGATCCCCTGAGGTTTGTCTTCACAAAGGTCACAGGGATAGTCCTTTATGCATTTTTATCCATGGCCTTGGAATGAGCCATCACATATGGACATCCCCTGAAAAAGCAAGGATTCTTGCGGGGAATTATCCAGCAGATGTCTTCCTATCACAAGAACCGGACAAAGCCGGAAATATTTTCAGGGGCAAATGGAGTATAGGACGTCCGCCGGATGAATTAAGGACCTCATTCCATGACCTCAGTGAGGACGGCTACACTGTGCTGGCCTACTCCCAGCATAGACCTGCTGCAAAGCATTCCGTACTTGTCCAGGAGATTCTTACCCTTGTAGATCTGAATAAAGAACTGACAAAAAACGGTATAATCTTTATTGCCCACAGCAGGGGTGGTCTGATTGCACGTGAGGCCCTGGAGATTTTAAAAAACAGGTGTCTCGGGCTTGTAACCGTCGCAACCCCTCATAAGGGAAGCAGGATGGCGGACCTTGCAGCTTTGCTTTCAATGGTATCCAGGTGGATATACCCCTTTTTTTCGGCTTCTGAGCAAGGCAGGGTTCGAAGAACTATTAAAAAAATATTGGAGTTCCTCCAGAGCAAGGCTGTTGAGGAGCTGTCTCCCCGCTCGGAATACATAAAAAATCTGCCTTCGGAGCAACTGAAAACCATCAAAACAGTCTCTTTTGGTGGAACCGATCCAACCCTATTCACTCTTTATAAATGGCATGAAGATTGCATGAACTATATAAAAATGTTTTCCATACCGGATTTATTTGTCAGGTATTTGCCCGGCAGGATATTACCTGAAGAGATCATAAAAGGGAAAGGAGACAGTCTGGTGAGCATATCAAGTGCTGAGGCTCCGTACGGAATCAGGCATTTTAATTTTTCCTTGAAC